>DASSGV010000034.1:0-11251 GCA_035693225.1 Gemmatimonadales bacterium
TCGCGATGGATGACGCCGTGACGATGGGCGTAGTCGAGGGCATCGGCGATGGCCACGGTGAGCTTGACCGCTTCATCGACGCCGAGCTGGGTCTCGCGGTCGAGCTTGGCGCGCAGGGTCTCGCCGTCGATGAACGGCATCACATAGAAGAGGAACCCGTCCGCCTGCCCCGAGTCGAAGAGGGGGAGGATGTGCGGGTGCTGGAGCTGGGCGGTGGTCTTGATCTCGACCACGAAACGCTCGGCGCCGATCACGGCGGCGAGCTCGGGTTTGAGGACCTTGACCGCGACCTTGCGATCGTGCTTCACGTCGTGCGCGAGGTAGACCGTGGCCATGCCTCCCGCGCCCAGCTCCCGCTCGAGGCGGTACCGGTCGGCGAGGGCGGCGGTGAGGCGGGAGAACGGGTCGGTCATCGGGTGTGCCCCAGGGGGCTGTTCGAGTCGTCGCGCACGCGACGGCTCGGCCGTGCCACTGAAGTGGCGAGTGTCGTTGCGAAACGCTGTGTCCCGCGTCGCTTCAGCGACAGGGTCGAGCCGCGGCTCTCAGCCGTGCGCTCGACGGTGCCGGTGCGGCATCCGGGGACAAGATCGCGATTGGGTCGGTGAACCGATCGAGCGCCTGCTTCGGGGCCCACGCGGCGGGGGTGAAGTATATCCGTTCACGGCCTTCCCGGCGCGTCCCCCCCTCAGCCGGGTGTGGCAGAACTGGGGCCGCCCTGCCATACTGAGGAGGCCCCCGTCCATGCCTTCCTTTAATAGGTGGTCTCCGTGCTCCGCACCCTCCGCGTCGTCCTCGCCGCGTCCATCCTGACCGCCACGGCCGCCCTGGTCGCGGCCCAGGCCCCATCGACCTATGCCGATATGCAATGGCGGACCATCGGCCCCACCCGCGCCGGGCGGGCGCGCGCCCTGAGCGGCGTCGTGGGCCAGTCGAACGTCTTCTACGCGGGATTCGACAACGGGGGCGTCTGGCGCTCCACCGATTTCGGCTCCACCTGGCACCCGATCTTCGACCGGCAATCGACCGGTTCGGTCGGCGCCATCGCGGTGGCGCCGTCGGACCCGAACGTGATCTACGTCGGCACCGGTGCCGGGATCATCCGACCCGACCTCTCGACCGGTGACGGGGTCTACCGGTCGACCGATGCGGGCAAGACGTGGACGAACGTGGGCCTCACCGACACCCGGATGATCGCGTGGATCGCCGTCGATCCGAAGGACCCGAACCGGGTCTTCGTCGCGGCGCTGGGCCACCCGTACGGGCCCAACGCCGAGCGCGGGATCTTCCGCTCCACCGACGGCGGACACACCTGGCAGAAAGTGCTGTACAAGGACGAGTACACCAGCGGGAATCAGGTCATCATCGATCCCGCCGATCCCAACGTCGTCTACGCCTCGCTCTGGCGGCAGCAGCAGAGCTTCCGGGAAGGGGATGAATTCGGCGGCGCCGGCAACGGCATCTACAAGTCGACCGACGGCGGCACCACCTGGACGCACCTGACCGCCGGCCTTCCCGACATCATCGAGGCGAACCTCGGCATATCGCTGAGCGACCCGTCGCACCTGTATGCGATGGTGGCGGGCGTGGCCCCCGCCGGAGCCAGGGATCGGGGCGACCCCATCACCGGCGTCGTGGGCTTCTACACCTCCACTGATGGAGGCGGGCACTGGGTCGGGGTCGACGCACCGGGCGTTCCATCCGACACATCGAATGCCGCGGATCCACGCCCCCTTGCCCGCATCGGCGGCGGCGACCTGCCGACCATCACGGTGGATCCCAAGGATCCGAAGGTGGTCTACAGTTCGTCGGTGGTCCTCTGGCGCACGCTCGACGGCGGGCATACCTGGTCGGCGGTGCGTGGCGCCCCCGGCGGCGACGACTACCAGGACACCTGGATCGATCCCGACGACCCGAACATCCTCTTCGTCGTCTCCGACCAGGGGGCGGTGGTCTCCGCCAATCGCGGGGTGTCGTGGAGCAACTGGTACACCCAACCCACCGCGGCGATGTACCACGTCACCACCGACAACGCATTCCCGTATCGGGTATGCAGCGGGCAGCAGGATTCGGGTTCGGGGTGCGTCGACAGCAGGTCGATGGACGGAGAGATCACCTTCCACGACTGGCATCCGGTCAACATCCAGGAATACGGGATGGCGGCGCCCGATCCCCGCGAGCCCGACCTGGTCTATGGCAGCGGGCGCACCGGGATCTCGCTCTACGACCGCCGCACCGGACAGACGACCCACCTCGGCCCCGACCAGGTAGAGCGGGGCACCGACTTCGGCCGCAACGTGCGGACAATGCCGCTCATCTGGTCGCCGGTCGATTCCAATGCGCTCTTCTACGCCTCGAACGTGGTGTGGAAGAGCCTCGACCACGGCCATAGCTGGCGCCGGATCAGTCCCGATCTGGCCCGGGCCACCTGGGCGGTCCCCGCGAGCGCCGGCACGTACGCCGACAGCGTGCACGCCGGTCCCGAGGGTGCCATCACGGCGCTCGCGCCATCTCCGCGCGACGTGAAAGTGCTCTGGGCCGGGACCGACGACGGGAACCTCCAGGTGACCACCGACGGCGGGGCCACCTGGCGCAACGTGACGCCTGCCGCCATCAAGCCGTGGACCCGCATCTACAACCTCGACGCCGGCCACTTCGACACCCGGACCGCATACGCCGCCGCCAACACGATGCGGATCGACGACCCGAACCCGCACTTCTGGCGCACCCACGATGGCGGCCGGAGCTGGACCGAGATCGACAACGGCCTGACGCCCGGCGCAGTGGCCAATTCGATCCGGGAGGACACCCGGGTGCCGGGGCTGCTCTATGCGGCCACGGAGACGCAGGTCTGGTTCTCGATCGACGACGGCGACCACTGGGAATCGTTGCGGCAGAACATGCCCGCGGTCACGGTACGGGATCTTGGGGTCAAGGACGACAAGAGCTGCCTCTGCTCCGACCTGGTGGCCGCCACCCACGGTCGGGGTTTCTGGATCCTTGACGACGTGACCCCGCTCCGTCAGGCGGCCCAGGCGCGGGCGGCCAAGTCCGCCTACCTCTTCAAGCCGGAGCCGGCGATGCGGGTGCGGTTCGGCACCAACGATCCCACCCCCTGGCCACCGGAGCTTCTGGCTGGCCAGAACCCGCCGCCGGGCGGGATCATCGACTACTACCTCGCCGCCGATGCGTCGGGCCCTGTCTCCCTCGACATCCTCGATGCCGCTGGCGCGGTGGTCCGTTCCTACTCGAGCGACGACTCGGTGCTCACCCCCGATCCGGGACTCGAGCCCGACGAATACGACAATGCCTGCCAGGAGCACGACCGGACCCCTGACTGCGACGTGCCGCTCTATTGGGCCGCTCCCCAGATGCGACTCTCGACCCGGGCAGGGATGCACCGCTTTTCCTGGGACCTGCGCTTCGATCCGATGGAGAAGGGGCCAGGGAGTGACAACGGCGCCGCCGTGCCGCACCGGACCTACCCGTCGACCTACGCGCCCTGGGCCCCGCCCGGCACGTACACGATCCGACTCACAGTGGGTGGGAAGACGTACACCCAGTCGCTGACGCTCCATCTCGACCCGCGGGTCCGGACGCCGGCCGCAGGATTGGCGGAGCTCGCGGCGCTGACCCGTGAGCTGTACGTCGAAGCCCGCACGGCACACTCGGACGCGCTGCAGGCGCGGGCCTTGTCCGAAGCGCTCGGCAAGGCGGAAGGCCAGGGGGTGGCGGCCTTCCGGGCGCAACTCGACTCGTTGGCGCCGGCGCCGACGGGAGCACGCAACGCGTTCCGGGGCCGGGGACGTCGTGGTGGCGGCAAGGCCGTGCCCACGCTCGAGTCGGCCAGCGATGCGCTGCTCGGCGCGGCGATGGCGATGCAGGCGGCCGACGTGACGCCGAGCGCCGAGGAGGTCGCGGCGTGCGCGCGGGCCCGGGCCGATGCGGCGCCGGTGATGCGGAAGTGGAACGCGTTGGTCGGAGAGGGACTTCGGACGCTCAATGCCAGGCGGAAGGGGGCGGGGCTGCCGGAGATCTCACTCCCAGGGGCCTGAACTCGGCCGAGGGCGGCGCGCCCCCTCGCCGCCGAAGCGCGCCCCCTCGCGGGGCTCGGGGCAGGCCCTCGAGCCGCCGATGCGTGGGATCATCCATCCCCCGAATGGCGGGCCGGGGGCGGCCCGCCCTCGGCCCGCGCCCAGAGCGCCAGCATGATCCCGATCATCGCCCCGCTCACCGCCACGAAAAGGATCCGCATCCAGTCGGCCAGGATCCCGGCGGAGCGGGCGCCGTCGAGGAAGACCACCCAGAGCGGAACCAGGAGTGCCGCATACCGGAGCCAGCTGCGGAGCCGCGGCCGCAGGCGCTCCACCCTGGCATACCCCAGCGCCGCCCCGCCCACGACCAGGAGGTTGACGGCAAAGACGACCTGCTTTGGATACAGGATGACCAGGCGGCGGGTGGGCCCAAGATCGTTCATCCAGTCGGTGACCCAGGTGGCGGCATACGTCACCAGGAGCATCGCGACCGGCGCGAGCCATACCAGCGCGGTGCGGCGGGCGGAAGGAGAGGGCACGACGACCTCGGGTGTGGACCGGCCGTCGACGATGGCGGGGTCGGGGCCGGTCACTTCGCCGGTGCGGGGCTGGTGGGCGGGACGCGCTGCATCGTGAAGGTCCCCTGCGGTGAGGTGGTGGTCATCTCCTGGCTCCAGTGGCCCAGGACGGCGTCGTGCGCAAAGCGGCCGGCGAGCCCCAGGTTGCCGCAATCGTTGCAGCGACCCTCCAGCCGGAGGTAGACGATCACCGAGCTGTCGGCGCCGACGAACCCCGACACCCCTGAATCGGTCGGCGGGGTGGGGAGCCAGCCGCGGTCGGCGAGCTGGAAGTGCCCTTCGACGGTCCCGCCCCGGAGCGCCGCCGGCACCATCGGGTCATTCGGCCCCGACGGAGCCAGCGTGACGGCGATGTGCAGGTCGGGGCGCCCCTCGCTGCGGGCGACGATCTGCCAGTCACCGGTGAGGAGCGCCGGGTTCCCGGGCATCGGGTCGCGCGGATTGCGACCGGTGCAGGCGGCCACGGCCAGGAGCAGGACGATCGCAACGGGGTATCGCATGGTCTCTCTCATTCGATCTGGGCCAGGAGTTCACCGAGCTCGACGGCTGATTGCGGCCGGTCCGCCGCGTCCTTGGCCAGGAGCCGCATCACCAGCGCGGAGAGGGGCGCCGGCACCCCCGGATCCTTCTCCTGCGGCGAGACCGGCACCTGGTTCAGGACCTTGGCGATGAGCGCGATGGGGTTCACGGAATCATACGGGAGCACGCCGGTCAGGCACTCGTACAGCACGACACCCGTGGCGTAGAGATCGCTCCGAGCGTCGACGGTCTCGGCCATCAGCTGTTCCGGCGCCATATAGGCCGGGGTCCCGACCACCATCCCCGCCTGGGTGATGGTGCTGGTGCGGTCGGCGAGCTTGGCGATGCCGAAGTCCATCACCTTGAGCACCCCCGCCGCATCGAGCAGGAGGTTCTGCGGCTTGATGTCCCGGTGGACCACGCCCTGCTCGTGCGCCACCGCGAGCGACACCGCCAGCTGCCGCGCGATCCCCAGCGTCGCGGCGGGGGAGAGGTGTCCGCGCAGGTCGATCAGCCCCCGCAGCGTGATCCCCTCGACATACTCCATCGTGACATAGTACGACCCCTCGCGCTCGCCGAAGTCGTGGGTGCGCACCACGTTGGTATGGGAGATGCGCCGCGCCAGCCGGATCTCGGTCTTGAAGCGCTCGGCCATCGTCGGGTCACCCCGCATCACCTCGAGGCGCAGGAGCTTGATGGCAATGTCCTCGGCCAGCTCCCGGTCGTGCGCCTTGTAGACCGTCCCCATCCCGCCGCGCCCCACCACCCGGATGATGGTGTATCGATCGGCAAAGAGCGCCCCCGGCAGCAGGGTCCCGGCGTCGAGTTCGTCCTCCGCCGGATCGGCACCCCCCTGCTTGGCCTGGTCGATCTCGCGCCGCAGCGTGTGGACCTGCTCGCTCAGCCGCTCCTCCCGGGCCCGCACCCCCGCCGCCATCGCATCGAACACCCGCGCCAGGCGCCCGATCGCATCGTCCCGCCGTGCCACCTCGGCCAGGGCGCCCGCCGCGTAGCTCCCGCGCTCCACCGCCGTCGCCGCGGCCACCACCCGATCCACCTGCTTCAGGTAGTCGACTTCGAGGTTCCGGAGCCGCTTCTTCTCGACCGATGCGCTTGCCCGGGCTCCCAGGATCGCGGGATCGAAGGGCTTGGGGAGGAAATCCTCGGCCCCCGCCTCGATGCACGCGGCGATGGTGGCGAGCTCGTCGGCGGCCGAGATCATCACCACCGGGATGTCGCGGGTGGCGGGATCGCGCTTGATGCGTGTGAGCACCTCGTGTCCGTCGATCCCCGGCATCCGGACGTCGAGCAGCATCAGGTCGTAGGAGACTTCGGCCGCCATCCGGAGTGCCGCGGCCCCGTCGGCGGCATCGTCGACCGCGTAGCCCTGGCGGGTCAGGTGGCGCCGGAGGACATCACGGTTCTCCTCGATGTCGTCGACGATCAGGACGCGGCCACGGGTGTGGGCGGGTGGAGCGGGTGAAGCGGGTGAAGCGGGTTGAGCGGGTGACACGGGCGCCGCGGGTGTGGGCACGCTGGAGCGGTGGGTGGCGAGGAGCCGGCCGGTGGCGTGGCGGATCCGTTCGACATCGGCGCTGAATCCATCCCCCGCGGCGGGACTCCGGAGCGCGTCCATCGCGGCCAGGATCCTGTCGTGGGGGGCGCGGAGGCGGGTGTGCAGGGCGTCGATGGCGCCCGGTGTCACATCCTGTCCGCTGGCGGAGAGGGTGCCGTCGATGAGTGCCAGGACGTCGCGCGCACTGGCCAGCGCGGCGCGCAGTGCGGTGCGGCGGGCGTCATCGGCGTCGGTGGCGGCGTCTTCGAGGAGGAGTTCGCAGTAGCCGACGATGTGGTTGACCGGCGTGCGAAGGTCGTGCCGGAGGGCCGAGACTTCCGCGGCGGCGAGCGGCATCGCGTCCGTCACGGCGAGGGGGCCTGTCCCAGGAGGGCCGACATCTTGCCGAGGAGCCGGGCCATTTCCACCGGCTTCGTGTCGTAGTCGTGGCATCCGGCGTCCATCGCCCTTTCCCGGTCGCCGGCCATGGCGTGCGCGGTCAGCGCGATGATCGGGGTGGCGCGGAGCGCCTCGATGGCACGGATCTGCCGGGTGGCCTCCCAGCCGTCGATGACCGGAAGGCTCATGTCCATCAGGATGATGTCGTAGCCGCCCTGTCGCGCCATCTCCACGCCCTGGGCGCCGTCGACGGCCATCGCGACCTCGTAGCCCGCCTTCATCAGCCGGCGGGAGAGCATGTCGCGGTTCATCTCGTTGTCCTCGACCAGCAGCACGCGCGGCATCACGCTCTCTCCGTCGCAAGGGTGTGGGGGCGTCGGATCCGGTTCCCGAGGCGCGAGGCGATCTCCGAGAGGAGCTCGTCCCGGGAGTAGCCGCCCTTTTGCAGGACGGCGCTCACGTGGTGGTTCAGGCGGCGATGGTCCTCGGCGGTGAGGTCCTTCGCGGTGACGACGATGACCGGCGCGTCGCTCGCCCGGGGCGGGGCCCGGAGCGCCTCCAGGAAATCAAAGCCGTTCATCTCCGGCATCATCAGGTCGAGCAGGATGAGCGAAGGCGCGGCGGCGTCGAAGCGTGCCAGCCCCTCCCGTCCGTTCCGCGCGAGCTCCACCGTCCACCCCTCGGTCTCAAGGGTGCGGCGCACCAGTTCGGCCGTCGGCGGATCGTCCTCCACCACGAGCACCCGGCCCGCCGCCTCGCCGACGCGATAGGGGGCGAGCACCCGCCGGAGGTGCTCGCGGTCGATCGGTTTGGTGAGGTATTCCGTGGCGCCGAGCGCGTAGCCCAGCTTCTTGTCGTCGACGATCGTGAGCATGATGACCGGGATGCCGGCGAGCGCAGGATCGTCCTTGAGGGCGGCGAGCACCTCCCAGCCGTCCATCCCGGGCATCATCACGTCGAGGGTGATCGCATCGGGCGGTGTCTCCCGGGCGAGCGCCAGGCCCGCCGCGCCGCTCGCGGCCTCGTCGACGGTGAACCCTTCACGCGCCAGGAAGCGTCGCATCAGGGTCCGCACCGAGGATTCATCGTCGATGACCAGGATCCGTCCCGCCGACGCCGCACCCGACGATGTCGCCGCCGGTAGTGCGGTGCCGGCGGCCGCGGCCTCGACGTCCTCGGGGATCCGGATCGTGAAGGTGGATCCCACGCCCGGGGTGCTCTCGACCTCGATCCGGCCACCCATCATTTCCGTGAAGTGTCGGGTGATGGCAAGCCCCAGGCCGGTGCCACCGAAGCGGCGGGTGGTGGAGGCCTCCGCCTGGGAAAAAGCCTCGAAGAGCCGGCCTTGCTGTTCCGGGGTCATCCCGATCCCGTGGTCGTGGACGCTGAAGAGGACGTCGTGGCCCGGCCAGGTGGTGGCGGGCGCCCGGCTCACCCGGAGCTCGATCGCACCCTTCTCGGTGAACTTGCTGGCGTTGGACAGGAGGTTGAGGAGCATCTGTCGCACCTTGGTCAGGTCGGCCCGGATGGGGCCCAGTTCCGGCGCCACCGTGACCTCGAGGGTGTTGGCCTTCTGGACGATGAGCGGGCGGACGGTGGTCTTCACCTCTTCCACCAGCGACCGGACGTCGAAGGTCTCGAGGTAGAGCTCCATCTTTCCGGCCTCGACCTTGGAGAGGTCGAGCACGTCGTTGATGAGCGCGAGCAGGTGCTTGCCCGAGGAGCGGATCTTCTCCAGGTCGGAGGCGTACTCCCCGTTCCCGCGGTCCTCGGCGTCCTCCTTGAGCATCTCGCTGTAGCCGATGATGGCGTTGAGCGGGGTGCGCAGTTCGTGGCTCATGTTGGCCAGGAAGCGGCTCTTGGCCTGGTTGGCGGATTCCGCCTCGCTCTTGGCCTTGAGGAGGTCCGTCACGTCGTGGTAGAGCGCCATGATGCCGACGTTGCGTCCCTCGACCGTCACCGGCACGCCGGCGAGCTCCACGTCGAGGAGGGAGCCGTCCTTCCGCCGCCGCCGGCCGATCCCCTTGGCGGTGGTGTGGGTGGCCTGGGTGGTGTATGCGTAGGCCTCCGACAGGGTGCGCTCGTCGTTGATGAGGGCGTCGAGGTCGTGCCCGAGCGCCTCCTCCTGGGTGTAGCCGAAGAGCGTTTCGAAGGCGGGGTTCATCGAGGTGATGCGGCCGTCGAGCTCGAGGGTCACGATGGCCACCGGGCTGTTGGCCACCACCGCCGCGAAATACTCCTTCTGCCGTTGGGCGGCGGTGTAGAGCCGGGCGTTCTCGATCGCGATGGCGGCCTGGGGCGCGAAGAGCTGGAGCAGCCGCAGGTCGTCGGCGCCGAAGTTGCGGGTCGGGTCGGCGTGGGTGCTTGCGATCGCGCCGACCAGCCGTTGCCCGATCAGGAGCGGTGCCACCATCACGGCCTGCACGGTGTCGCGCACGTCGGAATACTTGGTGGAGCGGCCGGCCCACTCGTCGTAGTTGGGGATGATGAGCGGCTCGTGCGATTCCGCCACCTTGCCCATCGCACCCTCGCCGAAGCCCAGGCGGGTGCCGGTGGAATCGCGCGAGATGCCGGTGCTCGCCACGACGACGAGCGAGCGGGTCTCCTCCTCGTAGATCGCGAGTTCGCCCCCGGTGACGCCGAGCAAGGCCACCGCGCGGCCGAGCACCGCGTGGAGGAGCTTGCTCAGTTCGAGCTGGCCGGAGAGATCGGCCATCGTGTCGAGAAGGGCCTGCTGTTCGTCGGCGCGGCGCCGGGCGCTCACCAAGAGCCGGGCCCGGCCGATGGCCAGGCTCGCAAAGTCGGCGACGGCGGTGAGGACCTTGAAATCGGCGGTGCCGAAGGCATCGGGCTCGGCACTTTCCACCACCAGGACGCCGATGGTCTGGTCGTCCACCCGGAGGGGAATATCCACCTCCGATCCCGATGCGAGGCTCGGCAGGTAGGCGCGTTCGGCGGCGACGCGCGGGGTGTAGTGGAGCTGCCCGTCCCGGATGGCGCGGTCACTCAGTCCCTGCCCGGGCCGGACCCTCCAGTTGGCGGGCACGTCAGGCCAGCCGACGCTCGCCTTGAGGACCCGGTCGCCGCCGGCGTCGAGCAGGAACATCCCCAGGAAGTCGTACCCCAGGGCATCGTCGTGGAGTCCGGCGACGACGCGCTCGCACACCTCGGCCTCGTCGTGGGCGGCGGCCACCTCGGCCGAGAGGCGCAGCAGCGCCGATTGCCGTTGGGCGAGCGTTCCCCGACGCCCGCGCGGCGCGCGCGTCCGGGCTGACTCCGCAGCTCGTTTCGACCGTCCGGCCATCGAACTCCCGTGTGCACTGGGGGACGAGCGTTCCCGGTAGGCGTCCTGTGACATCGAATATGCGGTGTCTCGGGGCCCCTCACCAGTCACCGGGTCAGGATGCGACGAGGCCCCGCCTGATCCGGTCGGAGCCTCCATCGAGAACGGTCCGCCGTCACGGTCAGCGGGTCACGACGTCCGGTACCACGCCGGGAAGCGCTGGCGCAGCTGGACCAGCTTCGGGAGGTCGTTGTAGTAGATGTACGGCTGGTCGGGGTGCAGTGCCATATAGTGCTGGTGATACGCCTCGGCCACATAGAAGGCACGCAACGGCTCGATCCGGGTCACGATCGGGCGCCCATACGCCTTGGTCCGCGCCAGCTCGGCCACGTACGACTCCGCGGCCTTGCGTTGCGCGTCGTTGCGATAGAGCACCAGCGACCGGTATTGGGTGCCGACGTCGGGGCCCTGACGGTCGAGCTCCGTCGGGTCGTGCGCCACCAGGAAGAAGACCTGCAGCAGGTCCGCATAGCTGACGCGCGAAGGGTCGAACACCACGCGCACCGATTCGGCGTGACCGGTGTTGCCGGAGCTCACTTCTTCATAGGAGGGCGACGCCACCGACCCTCCCGCGTATCCCGAGGTGGCGGAAATGACTCCCTGGACGTGCTCGAACACCCCTTCGACCCCCCAGAAACACCCGCCGGCGAATACCGCCGTGTCCACTGTCGCGGGGTGCGGTCCCCGGAGATCGGGGCGGGACGCGGGGGCCCCGCTCATCGCGGTGAGGGAAAGCAGGGATGCGCCAAGGGCGACAAGCAACAGGCGCGAGCGCGTATGCAGGGTCACGGGTGGTCCTGGATGGAGGTCATCCACATAACGCCGC
>DASSGV010000035.1:0-18413 GCA_035693225.1 Gemmatimonadales bacterium
CCCGACGTGTTGGAACTGCTGGAGACGGTGGAGGCGCTCTCACCGATCCATCGGGAGGTCCTGTTGCTGCGATATCAGAATGACCTGAGTTACGCCGAGATCGCGCTGGTGGCCGGCTGTTCGATCGGAACGGTCAAGTCCCGATTGCACCAGGCCAAGGCGCGATTGCGGGGGACCATCACTCGAAGGGAGACCCCATGACGACCGAGAATGCAGGCGCAGGACCGACCTGGGCGGCGATCGACGCCGAGAAGCGCCGCGACCGATTCCTTCGCCGGCTGAACTTCGTGGCGTGGAGTGTGGTTTGTGTCATTCTGCTGGGGTACGCCGTGGTGATCGGGACGATCGTGGTCTGGGCGGCCAAGAGAAGTGCGGCGGGGGCCGGGTCGGTTCTGGGTGCATTGCCGGTGCTCCTACCCTTGATCCAGGTCGTTGGCCTGGTCTGCCTCCTCGTGGCCGTGCTGACGACGATCGCCATCTTCCTCCGGCTTCGGACCGCGAACCTGGCCGAGATCCAGCTCCGACTTGCAGCCCTGGAACGAATGCTCGCCTCGCCGCCCGACCAGCCCCGAGGCTGAGCCGTTCCACCGTTCCGCCCGTAACCGACGGCCCTATCGCCCGAAGAAGCTCAGCCCGAAGTGCATCCGGCGGTCGGCGGCATAGCGCGAATTGAGCGACCAGGTGAAATGCGCCGCCAGGTTGAAGGGTGAAAGGAACGGCGTCAGGTTGCCCAACCCGAAGCCGACCTCGCCGTAGCCGCGGGGCGCGGTCAGGAGCATGAGGTCGGCGGGCTGGGGCGCGTGGTCCACGAAGTCGGTCCAGAAGACTCCCCCCTGCACGCTCAGCGTGAAGGGGAGCCGATCGATGAGCGGCAGGTGGCTCCGCGCAAAGAGCAGCCGGTCGAAGTCGTGCTGCACGGCGATCATCGCCGCGCGGGTCCCGGCGTAGTTGGTGTCACCCAGGGTGTTGAACCCGCCGCTCTGGTAGGTCAGCGCCTTCATCCCGAAGTCGATGGTGAAATACCGCTGCGGTGGCATCGTCCCGGAGCCGATCCCCGCCGCCGCGGTGATGGTGGTGACGCCGAGCCCCAGGGTCCGCTGCCGCCGCTGCACCTGCAGGGCATACCGCTGATACGTGAAGTCATCCGGAATGATGGTCGGCGCGGCGAGTTCGGCGCCGAGGCTCACCCGCGTCCAGGTGGCGGCGGGAAGACGGTCGGTGCGGGTGCCGGTGCGCCGCATCGGCCGCGAATCGTAGGTGATGCTGGCGCCCAGGGTGCGGAGCTCGCCGTCGGCGATCGGGATGTTGGGCCGGATCGGCCGGCGTGAGCCGAAGACCGAATAGTCGGTGACGACGGGTAGCGTCGACTGCGCCTCGTTGTCGTACCTCAATTCCAGGTCGGTGAAGTCGGCGAGCTTCGTGGTGAGTGAGAGCGTCACCCCCCGTTCCCGGTAGTAATCGAGTGGATCGATCCGGAAAAGGAGGGCGCGGACGGTGGGGTTGTATGATCCCGAGACGAACGTCGGGCGGGTCACCACCTGATCGTGGTACTCGAGACCAAGCCAGGTCCGCTGGTCGGTGGAAAGGCGCGTTCGGCCCGAAAGCGAGAACTCCCCTTCGTCACTCCCCGTGGCGTATCCCGCCCTGCCTTCGGCGCCGAGACCGGGATGCGAGTCCCATCCAGCGCCGAGTCCGATGTAGGCACCTTCGACGCGATTGAAGTGGAAGAAGGTGGGGTCGGTCAACAACCCGATCGAGGTCGCGATGCCGCGTCGAGCGCGGGTGGAGAAGTCCGGCGGCCGGCGCGCGACCGAGTCGATCCGCTGCCACGCCGCGCGCTCCGCCGGTGAGAGCGGGAAGGTCGAGTCGGTGGCCGCCCAGGCGGCGCTGTCGGGACGGTCGGCGGCGGGGTCCACGGCGATACGCACCTCCCCCAGGTCGGCGGGGGCGTTCCCCCGGTCGAACTCGAAGTCGCTCAACTCCGCCGCGTGTTCGAACGCCAGGTCGTGGGGGAGGCGCGGCAACGGGATCGAGAGGTGCAGCGCGCCACTCAGGGTGATGCGATAGGGCATCCAGTGACCCGGCACCACCTGGCGCAGGAGCTGGCGGTAGCGGAGATCGTGGAGGGCCGTGAAATGCACCGCCCGATCGAAGCCGACGTCGATCCCCGCCAGGTCGAAGGTGGAATCCGCGATGTCGACCGTGCCGACGAAGAGCGGCGTCGCTTCCGAGCGGGGAGTCATCGCCAGGCGGAAGACCCGCTGGCCGTCGATCATCAGGGTATCGAGGATCGCATAGCGATACCGATCGAGCGCGTCATCGGCGATCGGCGACACCACCGAGAACTGCCGGAACTCGATCCGTTCCCGCTGGAAATTGGCGATCTCCCCCGCCGTCACAAGGTTCTGGCTGGCGCGCAGGTTGCCGGTCTGGCGTCGGGCGAGGATCGTCTCCTGGTAGTGGTCCGGCTGCTCCCAGTAGATGCGGCTGCGCGACTCAGTGATGAGCAGGACCGACGCCGCCGAATCCTGCGGCCTGGCAAGGTCGCGGACCGCGAACTTGACGTACGCCTGGTACTGGTAGTCGTGGGTCGTGGTGACAAGCGCGTGCTTGCGGGCGATCGCCGAGCGGATGATGCGGATCGCCGCGTCGTCGGTGCCGCGGATGGTGAGGGGTGCCAGGGCGAATGCCACCGGGCGGAGGTAGATCTCGCGCCGGGCACCGGCGCTCAGGGAGTCGATGTGGACCGTCACCGGCCGGTAACCGATCTGGCGAACGTCCAGGTCCACGGGGATGACTGCGGACTGGAATCGGAAGCACCCGATGTCGTCGGTCAGCATCGAACGATCCGTGCCCATCACCCGGACTGTGGCGAGCAGGATCGGCGCCTTCGAGACCGAGTCACGGACGCACCCGGTGATCGCCGCCGGTGATTGGGCCTGCGCCTCGACACCAGCCAGGAACAACAGCAGGAACGCGACCCGACCTGCACGGCCACGGCGCTCACACCACTTCGACAAATCCGCTCCCGGTCCGGTGGTTGAAGATCGCCGGGGAACGTAAGGCCACGCGTGATCGGAAGCGGCCCACCCGTGCTCCCGGACTGGAATTGCCCCATATGGACGGGGGGCTTGACGGGGACTATATCTTCGGTATATGTTCGGTATATAGAAACCGACCTCGAGGATGCCCCGATGCACGCCCCAGCCCCCCGCCCGTACCCACCCGCCAAGACCGACCGGAATCCCGAGACGCTGCTCCTGATCAAAGTGTGCCCGGAGTGTGCCGGGCAGGTGGTCCGGTCATCGGGATGCCTTGCGTGCGTGCAGTGCGGGTGGGGGAGGTGTGGGTGAGGAGCTATCGGCTATCAGCTATCAGCTATCAGCTATCAGTCGACTCCGAGGTCGTACGATGATCGCCGACGACCCGACACCAGAACCAGGCCCCGATCACCTGAAACGACCGTGGGACCACGGAGTTCACGGAGGGCACGGAGAGACACGGAGAAAAGCTGTTGAGTGTGGTCGGGCCAGCGGCGCTCCGTTCGCAAGGCCACAACGATAGCAGTTCTCCGTGCCTCTCCGTGTTCTTCGAGCGCTCCGTGGTCCCACATCTCACCACCACCCAGAATCAGGACGACACCATGCCGACCATCACCGAACTTCTGCTTCCCGAATTCGACCGCGAAATGACCTCCACCCGGAAGGTCCTCGAACGCGTCCCCGAGTCCAAGTCCGCCTGGAAGCCGCACCCCAAGTCGTACTCCCTGGGCGACCTCGCGGTCCACGTCGCCACCCTGCCCTACTGAGGCACGGCAACGTTCCGCGACGCGGAGTTCGACTACACCGAGAAGGTCGCGGCGGAGATGGCACGGAAGTTCGAGGGGACCGGGGCGCTCCTTGCGATGTTCGACCGGTATGCGGCGGAGGCGCGGGGGGACCTGCTCAAGGTGACCGACACGGCCTGGTCGGCCCTGTGGACCTTCAAGTACCAGGGCCAGGTGGTCTTTACCAAGGCGCGCTATGAGACCTACCGCACCGACACGCTGAACCACCTCGTACATCACCGGGCTCAGCTCACCGTGTACCTGCGGCTCAACGACGTGCCGCTGCCGAACCTCTACGGGCCGACGGCGGACGAGAAGTAGGGCGGGCGAAGAACGGGCGGTGAGCGCGAGATGACGGCCCTGCTCCATCAGTCCGATCGGGGGAGCCCGTACACGAACGAGCCCTTCCAGCGTCTCCTCACAGCACGCGCGTGACGTGCAGCATGAGTCGCACTGGTAGTTCCTGGGACAACTCTGCGGCGGAGAGCTTCTTCTCCTCGCTCAAGACCGAGCGGACGGCGCCGGCGAATATCTTCGACTATATCGAGCGCTTCTACAACCCGACCCTGCGGGACTCCACATTGGGGCACCAGAGCCCGTTCGCCTTTGAACAACAGGTACAGATAGTCTAGCTTGGTGTCCACGGATCCGGGCGCAGCTCAGTTGGCGAAATCATCTGCATTGCCTGACTCTTCCCCCAGAGGTTAACAAGGAGATCAGCCGATGACCCGCCTCACTGCATGGCGCGTTGCAATAGAGATGTTCACACTGCTCAGCCTCATTGCATGCGATGGTGCGACGGGAGTCAATGCTCCTGCATCGACCAAAGTCGCCGCGTTTGGCGCGAGGGCCGGCGCGACTGCGGCGCCGCCATCTGGTGCATTACTCACATACCACGGAGGGGGCGTTCTCCTTCAAATGCGTGTCGTCGCCATTTACTGGGCGAGTTCACCGATCTTTGCGAACGGACCGACACCTGGAACTGTGGGGCTCGGGTCTACCGATTCGTCACTTGTCGGGTACTTCCTAAACCATCTTTCGCACTCGAATTATTGGAGCATAAATACCAACTACTCTGACGGAAGCGGTCAGCCGATACAGAACGTAGTTACGTACGCGCGATACTGGGCCAACAATGCAGACGTCCCGCCATCGGATGGGTCCTCTGTGGGCATCTACTCCATGCTCATGTCGGGGTTCGAGAATGGTAAGATCGTATTCGACCCTTCAACCGTGTATGTCGTCTTCACTGCTGGGTCAACCAACTTAGGCGGCGGCTTTGATGAGTCTGGCTATTGCGCCCTTCACGGCTGGATGTACACCCCGTACGGGACACTACTTTACGCGGAAATGCCATATCAGTTGGCGCTAGCCGATAAATGCGCCAATTCACTAGTCCCTCCGAACAACGACCCCGGGGCTGACGCTGAAGTGAATGAGCTCGCACATGAGCTTGACGAATCCGCAACCGATCCACTCCTCAACGCCTGGTATTTCGACGGTTCCAACCCTCGCATCGAGAACGGCGATTTGTGTTTCAATGTCTTTTTGTCAACCTACACAACAACTTATGGAAGAGCGAACGTTCGCATTGGAGCGAAAGATTTCTATATCCAATCGGACTACTTGAATGATCCCGTCGTTGGATGCACCCTGGGGCTTGTGCACACAGGCCTCTACGTGACCTCCGTGTCAGGGGTGCCAATTCCAGTCAAATCTGCTGGGGCGTATACGCTCAACGCAGGACCACTATCAATTCCGTCCCGGGGTGCCCCTCTATATCAATGGGCCATTGCGTACAGTAATGGAGTGCTTCCGCCTGATACGACCGAGTATACCGAGTCGAGAACGTTCACACTGAATGTTCCCGCTGGGAGTTACAGCATTCTAGTGACCGTCACGCCCCGAGACGACTTAGGCGTGGGAGCGCCAACCACTTGGACCCTCCCAGTGTGTACCGGCGGCGGCCAGTTGAGCGCTTCCAACCCTGATGTGCTTTCCGGATGCTAGCGAACAACCACTGTGCCATCGGCAAATAGGGACGGGAGGTAACTATGCGTAGTCCCATTTCAAAGGTTGCAGTGGTGGCAGGTCTAATCGCCATCGCGGCATGTAGCGCTGGTACAGGTCCAGCTGAATGCACCGGAGCCACGGCTGTAACCCCCGACACGGCAATGATGGTCGTCGGCGACACTCTGACGTTTCACGTTGATTTCGATCACGCCACCTGCCTTCCGAGCGATACTGGGCTAGCCTATCGTCGCTGGTCGATTATCGGCCCTGACACTACGGTCGCCGTCATCGACTCACTTAGTGGTTTGGTTACTGCAGAGAATCTTGGAACGGCCCGGGCCGAATTACGTACCGCTTTGACTCGAACGACGATCGTAGCTCCTTGGATTGTTGTACACCCATGACTGGCTTGCTGCAACGGACTTGCGAACGGTGCCTCGATGCGAGGCAATTTCCCTCGAGCGGCGGGCTGGAGGATGGACTGCATGTGGTCGTGCGCAAGACCGTGCAGGGCGCAGTCGACGTTGCGGTACCACAGGAGCTCGCTGGGGCCGCGGGGCATGGGAGGGCGCCGTCGGTCACTTAGTCATCCGGGCAACATCCCTACAATTGACTGTGCCTCGTTCGGATGACACCCCGGTACCTCTCCCATGTCCGTCCGCCTCAGTTCACCCGCTCCTTGCCCTCGCCCTACAGCATGATCTTTGCCAGCTCCGGCCCCTTCATCTCGGGGCCGCCGTTGTCCATCGGCTCCACACTCAGTGCCGCACCCATCACCTTCGCGTTCCCGGGCGGCATCCCGGTGGTGAACGTCGCCATCTTGCCGGGCACGACCTCCAGCACCACCCCCTGCCGCATCCCCCCGTCGGTGATGAACCAGAACTGATACTTCTCCCCCACCTTGGCGGGCGGCAGGCCGTGCACCACCACCGACCAGCGATGGGTGTGCTCATCGGCCAGGATCATCATCCCGCAGGTCTTGCCGTCCATCGCGAAGCTGGCGTGGAGCATCCGGCCCGCCTGGCGCGCCACCGACATCGTGTCCTCAAGGGCGGCGAGCGCGGTCCGCTGACCGGCGACGTCCGCCTCGAGTGCCCCGACCCGCCGCTCCAGCTGGAAGACGAGCCCCACCGCCACCAGCAGCGACGCCGCGAGTGCGAGCGGAAGGATCCATCGGCGGGGAGGCCGGCGGCCCAGCGTACGCTCGATCGCCTCTCGGCGGAATCCGGGACGCGGCGCCACCGGTGACACCCCCATCGGCAGCCACGCCAGCTCCGCCTCCAGCTCGGCCACCGCGGCCCGACAATCGGGGCAGCGCTTGAGGTGGTCGCGGAAACTCCGCGCCTCCTCCTCGTCCAGCGCCCGCGCCACCCAGGCGGCACGGTGCTCGAGGAACCAATCGTGTGCGGTCATTGCACCCACTCCTTGAGCGGCGCCAGCGTTTGACGCAGCTTGTCGAACGCGAGCCGCAGTCGCGTCTTGACCGTTCCCATCGGGATCGAGAGTGCCTGCGCGATCTCCGAATGGGTCAGGCCGTGGAAATACGCCAGGCGCACGGCGGCCCGCTGGTCTTCCGGCAGCTGGAGCAACGCCGCGTGGACCCGTTCGTGCACCTGCCATCCCGGCGTCGCGGCCTCATTGACCTCGGTCGGCGCGGTCACCAGCTCGCCCAGGACGCCGAGGGAGTGGGCCTGCACCGCCGTGCGGAGTCGGCGGCCTCGACGGCGGAGCCGATCGATGGCGCGGTTCCGCGCCACGCGGATGAGCCACGGCATCAGGCCACGAGGGTCGGGCTCCACCTCGCCGATGCGGTCCCACGCCGTGCCGAACACCTCGAACACCACTTCCTCGGATTCCTCCCGGTCGCGCAGGATCGACTGGGTGATCCCAAGGAGCCACGGGGAGGCCAGATCGATCAACTCCGCGAGCGCCCCCTCATCCCGTGCGAGGAGGCGCTCCCGGAGGGAGGCCGGTGCGGCGGCCACAAGCGCCGTCAGCACCGGCTTGGAGCGGAAGTCCCGTTCCGGGGTCACGGCTTCTTCATCATCCCCGTGTCGTGCTTCATCATTCCGCCCCCGTGCTTCATCATCGAGTCGTGCATCATCTTGCTGCCGTGAAGCGACGCCTTCGCGACCGCCGCGTGATGCGCCTTGGACCAGATGACGACGGTGTTGTACTCCCACACCTTGGCGTCGGTGGGCACGGCGAAGGTGCCGCCGCCCTGGCCGCCGGGGAGTTCGCCGAGCTCGAGCGCCGAGGCGTCGACGTTGCCGTCCTTGGCGAGGTAGACGAAGCCGTCGGGGGCGCCGGTCGACTTGAAGTCCTTGCTGATCTCGACGAAGTGCTTGCCGTCCTTGACCGACATCGTGAAGGTCCCGGTGGCCGTGTGCGGGGCCACCCCTTCGAACGCGACCGCCGGCATCGCGTGGTCCTTCATCATCATCATCTTGCCGTGGTCCATCTTGCCCTTGTCCATCCCCGTGCCGGACTGGGCCGCCAGCGGGGCTGCGAGGAGGAGGAGGGCGAAGGGGGTCAGTCGCATTCGCATATGGAACTCCTTGAGGGTGTGGGCCAGTGCTCCAAAGATCCCTGCTCGGCTGGATAACGCCAGCGAAGGAAAACCGGTTCTGCGGCCCGGCCCGCTCCACGCCCGCGGAGAGGGGCCGGGGGCAGGCACCAGTGCGACCGGAGGCGCGATAGCGGATCGCCGATCGCCATCTTACTATCACACCCTATGGCCTCCCTGACTTCCCCCACTCAGCTCCGCATTGTGCATTGGGTGCTCATCACGTCGTCGGTGGTCATCACCGCGGTCGTCTGGGGTGTCCGTTCCATGCCTGGCGCCGCACCGCCCGCGACCATCGCCACCGCGAGCATCCTGTACGTCGGCATTGCCGTCGGCATATTGGCGCTGACGATCGGAATGGCCACCTGGCGCACAATCGCGCCCTGGCAGCCGCCAGTCGAGTTGCGGGAGTGGCTCCGGAGTGCCGGCCCCCGGATGATCGTGACGTGGGGGCTCTGCGAAGGTGCGGCCGTGGTCGGCGGCATCACCTATTTCACCACCGGGAATGCGTGGGCGTGCGGTGTGCTCTCCGGGGCCGCCATCCTTGCCGTCATCTACCACTCGCCGGGGAGGCTCGCCTCGGCGTAGGATCGTGCCCTCCTCCGGCCCCGACAATGCGCATCGTGACCCTCCTCCCCGCCGCGACCGAGATCGTCGCACTCCTTGCCCCCGAATCGCTGGTGGGGATAAGCCACGAGTGCGACTATCCGCCGTGGGTCACCCAGCTCCCTCGCGTCACCACCACCCCGATCGACCCCACGGCGCCATCGGCAGTGATCGACGCGCAGGTCCGCGCCGCGATTGAGTCGGGACGCCCCGTGATCGCAGCGGATGCCCGGACGCTCCAGACACTCAGGCCAAATTTGATCATCACCCAGGGGCTCTGCGAAGTCTGCGCCGTGGCGGATGGACAGGTGCATCGTCTCGCCGAGGCACTCAGCCCCGAGCCCTCAGTGCTCTCGTTAAGCGCTCGCACCATCGAGGGGATCCTGGACGACATAGCGGCGGTTGGACGGGCGATCGATGCCGCGGGTGGGGCGGGTAGAGCGGGTAAAGCGGACGAGATCGTGGCGGGCCTTCGAGATCGACTTCATCAATTTAGCGCGCGGGTAGCGGAGCGCCTGAGGGCCGGGGGCTCTCTCCCCCGCGTCGTCTGCATCGAATGGCTCGATCCTCTCTATACCGCCGGCCACTGGACGCCGGAGATGATCGAGCTGGCCGGGGGCGTGGATGTCGGCGCCAAGGCCGGGGAGCACTCGCGACGACGGGAGTGGAGCGAGATCGCCGCACTCAATCCCGACGTCATCCTCGTGGCACTCTGCGGCTTCTCCGAAGAACGCGCTCGGCAGGAGTGGGCGCTCTCACCCACTTCACCCGCTCTACCCGCATCACCCGCCCTACCCGCTCCACCCGCTTCCACTCGCCTCTCTTTCCTCGACGGCAACGCCTACACCTCCCGCCCGGGACCGAGGGTGGTGGAGGGGGTCGCCAAGATCAGTGACAGCCTCAGGGGGGCGTGACGGCCTTGCTGTCACAAATGACGACACCGGGATCGTCAGACCACGCTCCAGTGAGGGAGATTACGCCGAAATGATCGTTGAACTGTTCGATATCTGACACCACTTTGCCAGCACGTTCTCGCCTAGTTGCGAGACCGATCGTCGGGTCATATGCTCACGTAGCGCCCTGACACTCAGGTCAAGCAGCCGGCACCTTCACCGTCACCCCTTGGCGACCTTAATGCCCTCCTTCCTCCACACACTCCTCGACTCCCCTGGCCCTTCCGGCTTCGAGACCGCACCCGCTCGCCTCTGGCGGAAAGAAGCGGAGTCCTTCGCCGATGACGTCCACGGCGATGTGCACGGGAATTCGTATGCGAGCCTCTTTGCGGGGGAGGAGGGGTCGCGGGTCGCAGGTCGCAAGTCACGGCTCAAGAGTCGCGGGGTCACGGGTCGCGGAACTGGAGCGTCCGAGACCCGCGACCTGCGACCTGCGACATCCATCATGTTCGCCGGCCACATCGACGAGATCGGCCTGATGGTGGTCCACATCGACGACAACGGCTTCCTCACCTTCGATGGCATCGGCGGGTGGGACACCCAGGTCTTCGTGGGCCAGCGCGTCACGATCCTCGGCCGCAAGGGCCCGGTCGCCGGCGTGATCGGCAAGAAGGCGATCCACCTGATGGACAAGGACGATCGCGACAAGGTCTCCAAGACCGAGGACCTCTGGATCGACATCGGCGCCCGGAAGAAGGCCGAGGCGGAGAAACTGGTGCGCGTGGGGGACGCGGGAGTGCTCACGTCGAAGGTGGAGGAGCTCCCCAACGGCAGGATCGTGAGCCGAGCGCTCGACAATCGAGTGGGAGCGTATGTGGTGTTGGAGGCGCTGAGGCTGCTGGCCAACGGGAAGTCACGCGCCACTCGCCGCCCGCCACTCGTCAACGTGACCGCGGTGGCGACGACGCAGGAGGAGATCAGCTACACCGGCGGCGGCGCCCGCACCTCCGCCACCACCCTCGACGCCACAGTCGCGATCGCGGTCGACGTGACCCACGCCACCGACTACCCCGGGATCGAAAAGCGGAAGCACGGAGACTTCAGGCTGGGCGGCGGCCCGGTCCTCTCCCGCGGCTCGGCGGTCAACCCCGCCGTCTTCGACCTCCTCGTGGCGGCGGCGGAGCGGGAGAAGATCCCCTACACAGTGGAGGCGGCACCCCGCGCCACCCACACCGACGCCGACAACATCTTCACCGCCCACCGCGGCGTCGCGACGGGACTGGTGAGCGTGCCACTCCGCTATATGCACTCGCCCAACGAAATGGTGGCCGTCGAGGATCTGGAGCGTGCCGCTCGACTCCTGGCGGCGTTCGCGCAGAGCGTGGGGCCGGAGACGAGTTGGGTGCCGAGGTAGGCGGAGGGGCGAAGAGGCGAAGAGGCGAAGAGGCGAAGAGGCGAAGAGGCGAAGAGGCGAAGAGGCGAAGAGGCGAAGAGGCGAAGAGGCGAATCGAAGGTCAACAACTGGAGATAAGTGCGCAACAGTACTGTCATCCCAAGCACCCCACTGTCATCCCGAGCACTCCACTGTCATCTCGAGCACTCCACTGTCATCCCGAGCGCAGCGAGGGATCTTTCCCGATGGACCGGGACTTGGCCACCGGCTTCCGGTCACGGCGGAGAAGATCCCTCGCTCCGCTCGGGATGACAGTGCGTAGCGGATGACAGTGCGTAGCGGATGACGGAGCGCCCGGGACGACGGAGCCCTCGGGATGACAGTGTGTAGCGAATGACAGGGCGCTCGGGATGACAGATGGGACTCCACCACGCGCTTCATACCCGCTCCGCCCGCTTTAGTTCACCCGCTCTACCCGTCGTGGTTCACCCGCTCTACCCGCCTCACCCCGCTCCACCCGCCTTCACCGCCGCCTCCCGCACCTCCTTGTCACCATCCTGGGCCAGTTCCGCGAGCGCGGCCTCCGCCACGGGGCCACCGGCCATCCGGAGCCCCTCGACGGCCCAGACCCGCTGCGGCGCCGCCTTCCGGTTGAAGAGCTTGCCGCCGGGGCTCGCCATCCGGATCAGCGCCTGCACCCCCTCGCTCGACCCGCTCCGCCCCACGGCATAGCACAACTCGCGCAACACCTCGGGCACGCTCTCCTCTTCGAGGATCGACACGAGCCGGAGTCCGAGCGCGGGATTCTTCTTTCCGTCGATGACCATCACGGCCTGCAATCGCACTCCCGGTGCTGCATCCCGAAGCGCCGCCCGGAGGGGCTCGACGGCCGCGGGGGTGCCGATCTTGGCGAGCGCCACGATCGCGGCGCGCTTGACCCGCTCATCGGGATGGGTCACGTGTCGCGCCAGCACCGGCACGGCAGTCGCCAGTTTGAGCTCGCCGCACAGCTCCGCCACGTTCCGGATCACGAACCACTCCCCGTGCTCGAGGGTCTTGACCACGAGCTCGGAGCCCTGAGCGGAGGTGACGAGCGCGTCGAAGTAGTGCCGCCGCTCATCGATGGTGGGAGCCGCCGCCAGGAAGTCGAGGAGCACATCGGTGGCGCTCTCTCCCATACGCGCCATCACCACCATCGCGTCGCGCTTGTGCTCTGGTTGCGGCAAGAAACGGGCGATCTCCTCCAGCGTCCGCCGTGGCAGGAGCCGCTTGAGCGCAATGTTGTACATCCGCGCCGCCTCCTTCGGCCCCGCCTGCCCCTCGGCCCCGACCACCCGCACCGCCGCGCGCAGAATCCCCTCCCAATCGGCCTCCAGCGCCGCGGAATCGGCGGCACCGGCAAGTTCGCCCAGCAGGTGGGCCACGGTGGCGCCGGCCGGGGCCGCGGCGATCGCCAGCGAGAGTTCGTCGACCCGGGCGATCGCGGCGTGGGCCGAGGAGGCGAAGTGGATCATCGTTCCCTCCTCGGGCGTCATCGCACCGGGCCCGAGCGCCGACAACTCTGCCGAACCGCGAGGCGGCGGCGACCCGACCACCTTCCGCGGCACCTCCCGCGGCGGGGGAGCGGTCGAGGCATCGGTGGAACCCAGCGCCGACACCACCGGTCCCGACGAGGCGAGCGCCGCCGCCAACCGGAACTGGCTCGCACCCGGCTCGCCGACGGCGGTGATGAATTCCTGGATATGACGGTAGGTGCCGGCGGGTGCGGCGAGCGCCCTGAGGAGGGAGAGGAGCGGCGCGGCGCCGGTGCCCTCCGGCAGCGCGATCTCGCCGATGCCGTGGCGCAGCATCTGCCGGGCGAGCGCCGCGGCCTCGGTGGCCTCTTCCGGCGCCAATATCCCCTGGTACGCCAGTCCCTCGGAGGTGGCCGCCAGCTCCACCGGGCTCACGCCCAGCGTGGTCACCAGCGCGCGGAACGCCGCCTTGTGCTCCTCCTTCGCGCCGGGACGATCGCGCAGGAGTGCAACGACATTCCAGATCTCGGAGACGACCGACAGGGGAGCGCTCATAGGATGCGGCGCCACGGCCGCTGCCAGAAGCTATTCACGCCCCGAGGTCGCGGCAACGAACGGCGAGCGCGTCGACGAGGTCGTCCCAGCGGAGCGATCGGGTCGGCGCGTCCAGGCGGCGGATGAGCGCCGCCCCCGGCGGGAGGGGTGCCAAGCCGGGGCGGCCGAGCACCTGGTCGGTCGGAGCATCGGCGACGACCCGGCCGCCGTCGAGCGCGATGGCCCGGTCACAGAGCTCGACCGCGAAACCGGGATCGTGGGTCACAGCGATGATGGCGGTCCCTCGTGACCGGCGCGCGCGGAGCGCCGTGACGACGCGCGCCCGCGCCGATCGATCGAGGGTCGCGGTCGGCTCGTCGAGCAGCAGGAGCCCCGGCTCCAGCGC
Organism: Gemmatimonadales bacterium; assembly: GCA_035693225.1. Lineage (GTDB taxonomy): Bacteria > Gemmatimonadota > Gemmatimonadetes > Gemmatimonadales > GWC2-71-9 > CAMLHU01. The sequence continues at coordinate 13,752 of DASSGV010000035.1, forward strand.
GAGCACTCCCGCCAGCGCCACCAGCCGACGCCGCGGCAACGGGAGGTCGTATGGATGCAGCGCCGCCACGTCCTGGAGGTCGAGTTCCTCCAACGACCGCTCCACCGCCGCATCGATCCGCGCCGCATCCCATCGCAGCGTTTCGGGCCCGAACCGCACGTCGTCCCGCACCGTCCGGCGAAAGAGCTGATCCTCGGGCCGCTGGAAGAGGAACCCCACCGTTCCGGTCAGGTCCTCGGGGTGAAGTCCCCGCGTCGACCTGCCTCCGATCTCCACCGTTCCGGCCCGCGGCTGCTGGAACGCCATCAGGAGTCGGAGGAGCGTCGTCTTCCCGGCGCCGTTGGGCCCCAGCAGTGCGACACCCTCGCCGGCGGCGACCTCGAACGACACGCCGGCGAGCGTCTCCCGCTCCGCGTAGCCGAAGTGGAGATCCCGCACGCTTACCGCCGTCATGCCTGCATGACCTTGGCGGCCGCGGCTTCGAGGGTGAGCGGCACGCCGTCATCCGCCATCGCCGGCACCCGCTCCGCCGCTGCACGCCAGAGTGCTCCCACAGTGGTGCTCCCCACGCCCAGCGCCCAGCAGGCGTCACTCCCGAGCACCTCGGCGGGTACGCCATCCACCGCGACCTGCCCGCGCTCCAGCACGATGATCCGATCGGCCACCTCGAGCACCCCATCCGCGTCTTCCGTGGCGATCACCACCGCGGCCCCTCGTCGCGCCTCTTCCCGGAACAGCGCGTAGGCGCCTGCCCGTGCCGCAGGATCGAGTGCCGAGGCGGGCTCGTCGAGGAGCCAGACCTTCGGAGCGAGCACGAGCATCGCGGCGAGCACCACCCGCTGCAGCTCGCCGCCGGAGAGCTCCGTCGGGACCCGATCGACCAGGTGCCCGGCACCGACCCGGGCCAATGCATGCAGCACCGCCGTCCCGATCCGGCCGCGCTCCCAACCCAGGTTGGCGGGCGCGAACGCCACTTCGTCGAAGACCGTTTCGGCCAGCCCCGAGAGCTGCAGGTGTGGTTGGGCCGATACGTACCCGATGCGCCCGGCGAGCGCCGCCCGGTTCGCGACATCGCCGGGATCGAGTTCGCCGATCCGGACCGACCCGGTCCGCCGACCGCCGGTCAGGATCGGCGCGAGGCCGCCGGCCACGAGCAATGCCGTGCTCGAACCGGCGCCAAGCTTCCCGAAGAGCCAGGTGACCTGTCCGGCGACGAAGACGCACGACAGGTCCCGGAGCGCCGGCGCGTCCGTACCAGGGTAGGAAAAGCTCACGCCGTCGAAGCGGACGGTCATCGGGTGATCCGCCAGATGATCGCGACGGCGACCGCAAGCACCGAGCCCCAGCGCACCACCCGGTCGACCACGGTATCCACCGGAGGCGCGAGCGGGGTCCGTCGCGCGCCTGGTGCCGTCACCGCGGCGATGGCCCGGCCCTCGAGCGCCACGGCGCGGTCGTCGGTGTCGGCGAGCGCACCCAGGATGAGCGGCAGGGTGAGCGGGACGAGCGCCGTGACCCGTTGCACGATCGACCCCTGCACCCGGAGCCCCCGGGACCGCTGCGCGTCGCGGATCAGCGTCACCCGCTGGCGCAGGCGGGGGATGGTCTGCAGCGTGGCGGCCACGAGGTAGGCGGCGGAGAACGGCCAGCGCCGTTCCGCGGCGGCGTCGACAAAGCGCGACGCGCGGAATCCGCGGAGCGCCAGCATCGAGGCCACTACGATCGCAGTGAGGCGGGCGCCCTGCGCCAACGCCTCGTCGAGGCCCCCGATCGACAGCGTCAGCGGCCCCCAGGTGGTGAACGGCGCGTCACCCAGCACACCCTGCACCAGCAGGAGCAGGAGCCAGAGCGGCACCACGATGATGAGGGAAGGCGTGAGCGACGCGGGGTCGCCGACGACCGCGGCGACCGCGATGGCAAGGAGCGCCAGGACCACCGGCCCGATGGACGCCGGCAGCAGGAACGCCAGGACCACCACGGCGAGGGTGACGGTCAGCGACGTGAACGGGTGGGCCCGGGCGACGAGCGATCCCGGCGCCGAGGGTGTCACGCGCGGCGTCCGACGGCGTCGACGGCGATCGGGAAGCGGCTCGCCATCCGTGCCGGCAGCGCCAGCAGCACCGCCGCCACCAGCCCGAACGCGATCCCCTTGTCCACCAGGTCGGTCGAAATGCTCGCCAACGTGACGGCCCGTTCCAGCGACAGGCCGAGCGAGCGAAAGAGGGCACCGAGCGCAGTGACGCCGGGCGCGGTGACCCCCTTGAAGAGGGAATAGGCGATGACCGACGAGAGCGTGCCGCCAAGCAGGCCGCAAAAGGCGCCCCACCCGACGGCGCGAACGATGGTGCGGAATCCCGAGCGCCCCGCCGCCGCCGCCGCGACCAGCACGATGAGCACCTGGATGGGCAGGAACGCGAGCCACATCATCTGGCCCGACAGGAGTGCGGTGAGGACCTGGCTCAGCGCGCCGGTGAGCACCCCGGCCCACGGGCCGAGGAGGGTCGTCACCAGGATGGTGCCGACGGAGTCGAGATAGATGGGTAGTCCGAGTTCCTGGACGATCTTTCCCATCGCCACGTTGAGCGCGATGCAGGTCGGCACCAGGGCCAGGAGGCGTGTGTTCACGGGGTGGATTCTATCGGGTGCGGGCGGCGGTGGAAATGGGGCGTTATCTTCCCGAAACCATGCGCTTTCACACTGCCCTCGCCCTCGTACTCGCCATCGGTACCACGGCACCGCTCCGCGCCCAACAGCAGGCCGAGGCCCGGGATCTCCTGAACGACGTCAAGTTCCTCGCCTCGGACGCCCTCCAGGGCCGCAAGATCGGCACCCCTGGCGCCGACACCGCCGCGGCCTACCTGGCCCGGCGGTTCGAGACCGTCGGCCTGCAGCCCGCGCCGGGGGGGTGGTTCCAGCGTTTCACCGTCGATCCCGATGCGCCGGCGGCCCAGCACAGCGGCATCGGTGGCGCCGCCGGCGAGAATGTGATCGGGATCGTCCCCGGCCGTGACCCGCACCTCCAGGACGAGGTGGTCGTGGTCGGTGCGCACTACGATCACCTGGGCCTCGGCGGGTTCGGTGCGCTCGATCCGGACAGCACCGGCAAGGTCCATAACGGTGCCGATGACAACGCCTCGGGCGCCGCGGCGCTGGTGGGGATCGCCCGCCAGGTGGCGGCCCATCGGCCTGCCCGCACCGTCGTCCTCATCGCGTTCAGCGGCGAGGAAGAGGGGCTCCTCGGGAGCGACTGGTACGTCAAGCATCCGCTCTACCCGCTCGACCACACCGTCGCGATGATCAACCTCGACATGGTCGGGCGGCTCCGCAATTCCCGGCTCATCGTGTATGGCTCCGCCACCGCCACCGAGTGGCCCGCGCTGCTCGATTCCCTTAACCGGACGGCGCGCTTCGACCTCAAGGAACATGGCGACGGGTACGGACCCAGCGACCAGTCGTCGTTCTATGCGCGCCACCTGCCGGTCCTCTATCTGTTCACCGACCTGCACGCCGACTACCACCGGACCACCGACGACTGGCAGAAGATCGACGCCGACGGACTGGCCCGTGTGACCGACTTTGCCGCCGCCATCACCACGGCCGTCGCCGACCGACGGACCGGCCTCACCTTCGTCGACGTGCCGCAGCCCGGCGCCCAGGCCGACAGCATGCCGGTCGTCACGTCGGGGTACGGCGCCTACCTCGGCACGATCCCCGACATGAGCGAGAGCCCGGGCGGCGTCGGGATCACTGGCGTGCACGCCGGGAGCCCGGCGGAGAAGGCCGGCATTCACGGTGGCGACGTGATCATCAGGATGGATGGCCACACCGTCGCCGACCTGATGGGAATGACCGAGGTCCTGCGGGCCCACAAGGCGGGAGACACCATCGAGATCGTCGTGCGGCGTGACGGGACCGACATCGTGACCCACGCCACCCTCGGCGTCCGGCGCGATTGATGCCGATCCTCGACGGCGACAAGGTCGTTGCCGCCCTCCGGGGCGCCTTTGCCCGCGAGGTAGGCCGCACCGCCCTGCTCCAGCTCGCCGCCGACCGGATCCGTGCCGCCGGCGGACCCTACACCTCCGCGTACCTCTATATGCTGGTGGGCAGGGAGCTGGTGCTCGAGGCGCACAGCGGCCGGGACACCGAGCACACCCGCATACCCGTCGGGACGGGCGTCTGCGGCACGGCGGTGGCCACCGGACTCGACCAGAACGTGGGCGATATCCGCTCCCGCGAGAACTATCTCGCCTGCAACCTCGACACCCGCTCGGAACTCGTGGTGCTCATCCGCCTGGGCAACACCATCCTCGGCCAGATCGACATCGACAGCGATGCCATCGACCCGTTCACCCCCGCCGAGGAGGCCGAGGTGCGGAAGGTGGCGGATGCGCTGGGGGTGTTGGTTTAGGAGCTATCGGCTGGTAGCTATCAGCTATCGGCTATCAGATTGCTCCGCTCACGAGAAAGCCTCCGACGATGTACGCGGAGGCTCCTTCGTATACGGCGCAACTGATAACTGATAGCTGATAGCTGCGAGCCGATGGCTCGCCCCTACTCATCCACCTGCGCTTCCAGCGCGGCCCGCTCTTCTTCCGGCAGCACCAGCCGTCGGTTCCGGCTCTCGTGATCGAGCACCTCGGCGTAGCGTCCCCACTCGAT
>DASSGV010000036.1:0-6469 GCA_035693225.1 Gemmatimonadales bacterium
GAGCGGTGATCGGTTCGACGTGGACCTGACGAGCCACATCGACCGTGCGGCCCGGTATCGCATTCGATTCGCCGGGATCCACGGCGAACCGGTCGAAGTGCAGTGGATCGAGCTCCTGGAGAGCGGGGATTCATCGCCCCATCTCATCGACCGGGAAAAGCGGCGGAAGGACGCGTTCCTGGTCTCGGTGCCGGAACTCGGGACGACGGTGGTGGTGCGGGGACGGGTGCTCGGCGCGATTGCGGGGAGGATACTGCTGAGGCGGGAGCCGTGAGATACCTCACCCCCCAACCCCCGGGAGAGGGGGAGCGATCGGGATCGTCATCGGGAGGGTGCCCTGAACGAAGCGAGGGGACCCGAGGGACTTTTTCCGCACTGGTGAACACTTACGAAGAGCGGCGGCGCCCGAGTACACCGGACAGCTCCGCCCGTCGCGTGTGACCCAGATCCGTCGGACGGCGCATGCGCCGCCCCTGCGGAAGTTATTGCGTGCGCCGTCGCTGCAGTCCTGCGAAGACGATCGCGTGTGCCACCCCTGCGGAGATCATCGTGCGTGCCGCCCTGCGCCCATCTCACTCCTTCCGCCTTCCACCCCCTTTTCACTCCTCACTTTTCACTCTTCACTTCCCCTTCTCACTTCTTACTTCTCACTCGCCCCCCACATCCTCGGCACCACCCGCAGCAGTCCCAGTCCGCTGACCACGAACACCCCCGCCCACATCGCGAAGGTGCCGAGCCGCCCGTAGAGGAAGCTTCCGGTGCCGAAGAGTGCCGAGTAGACGAAGAGACAGCCGAGCACCCAGCCCAGGAGCGAGAGCGACATGCTGTCGGGTGAGGGGCCGACGCCGGCTTCGGCCGCGATCGAACCCCACCCCGGTCCCGCCGGCCGCACCAGCTTGTAGAAGTTGACCAGCGTCTGCCGGCTTGCCGGTTCCGTCAGGAAGGTGACCGCCACCCAGACCACCGTCGTCGTCGCCACGGTGACGATCAGCGAGATGTAGCTCGGCACCACCATCCCCATCTTGCCAGCCACGAAAAAGCCGAGCGCCACGAGGAAGGAGCTCACCATCGCGGAGACCTCGCTCCAGGCGTTGATACGCCACCAGAACCAGCGCAGCAGGTAGATGAGCCCGGTACCCGCGCCGACGGAGAGAATCAGGTCGAACGCCTCCTTGGCGGTGTCGAGTTCGAAGGTAAGGAGCGCCGCGCAGACCATCAGGAGCGCCGTGGTCACTCGACCGGCAAAGACGTACTGCCGCTCGGTGCCGTCCTTCTTGAGGAAGCGCCGGTAGAAATCGTGCACCAGGTAGCTGGTGCCCCAGTTGAGGTGGGTCTCGATGGTGGAGCGATAGGCGGCGAGCATTCCGGCGATCATCAACCCGAGGAATCCGGACGGCAGGAAGCGGAGCATCGCCGGGTAGGCGATGTCGTTCCCCAGCAGCTTCGGGTCGAGCCCCGGGAAGGTGTGCGCGATCGAAGCGAGGTCCGGGTAGATGATCATCGACGCGAGCGCCACGATGATCCACGGCCACGGCCGGAGCGCGTAGTGCATCACGTTGAAGAAGAGGGTGCCGGTCAGGGCGTCCTTTTCCGTCTTCGAGGCGAGCATCCGCTGGGCGATGTAGCTCCCGCCTCCCGGCTCCGCGCCGGGATACCAGACCGACCACCACTGGATGGTGATCGGGATGATGAGCACCGAGAGCGCCACGCCCCAGTTGGAAAAGTCGGGAAGGAGGTTGAGGGTCTTGGGGTCGATCTTGGCCAGGAGCCCTGACAGGCCGCCGACCGCCGGTTGCTTCACCGCAAAATAGGCCACGGCAAAGGTGCCGGTCATCGTGATGGAGAACTGGATCGAGTCGGTGACGAGCACGCCCCAGAGCCCCGAGACCGACGCAAAGAAGATGGTGATGACGGAACAGATCGTGAGCGTCTCCCACATCGGGAGGCCCAGGACGACGTTGGCGATCTTGGCCGCCGCCAGGTTGACCGTGGCCATGATGACGCAGTTGAAGAAGAGGCCGAGGTAGATGGCACGGAAGCCGCGGACGAAGGAGGCCGCCTTGCCGGAATAGCGGAGCTCGTAGAACTCGAGATCGGTGAGGACACCCGATCGCCGCCAGAGGCGCGCGTAGAAGAAGACTGTCATCATCCCGGTCAGGAGGAACGACCACCAGAGCCAGTTGTCGGCGACGCCGTTCTCCCGGATCATGTTGGTGACGAGATTCGGGGTGTCGGTGCTGAAGGTGGTGGCCACCATCGACACCCCGATGAGCCACCAGGGCGCCGCGCGCCCCGACGTGAAGAACTCGGCCGTGCTCGTTCCCGCGCGCTTGTAGAAGAAGAGCGCGGGGAGGAACGAGATGACGACGGATGCCGCGATGATGGCCCAGTCGAGGGTCGTGAGGTGCATCGGGATTCCGGGGGTCAGGAGAGGTGCGACAGGAACGGCTATGAAGGTAGAGGGAGAAGGGGGCAGGGGGAACGGCAACTACCTCACCCCGCCCCCTCGCGGGCTTAACCCTCACCCCTGACCCCTCTCCCTGCGGGAGAGGGGAGGGCGCCGCTGAGCGGCGAAGCTCCGATCGCCCGGCTGCTCACTTACTGCGCGGAGCGTCAATCGTGCACGGCGCCGTTCCCCTCTCCCGCAGGGAGAGGGGTTAGGGGTGAGGGTTAAGCCCGCGAGGGGTCAGGGGTGAGGGTTCAGCCCAAAGGAACCCGGGATGAGGGGCATGCCACCCGGCAGTTCACGCGCCTACTCGCTCGGCCTCCCTCCCGCGTGCCACTCCGGCCTTGGTCCGTCGGCCATCAGGCGCACCGCAGCCACCGCCGCGCCGATCACGGCGGTCATATGGTCGAGGTCGACGTGGGCGAAGTCATCCGATGGCCGGTGGTAGTCGGCGTGCAGCCCGAAGCTGGACAAGGTATGGGCCGGGACGCCGGCGCGTGCAAAGGCGATGTTGTCGCTGCGTTCGAAGAAGTGCTGGTCCGGTCGAGGGTCGGGGACGATGGGGATCCCGTGCGACTTGAGCTCGTCGCCCAGTGTGGAGCGCTCGTAGCCGGTGAGCCACGCCTTGCCGGGACCGCCGGCCAGCGAATCGGGGCGGCCGATCATCTCGATCTCCAGGTTGGCCGCCATGCTTGCGATGGGGACGGCGGGGTGCGCAATGTACCAGCGGGTGCCGAGGAGCCCCACCTCCTCGCCGGTCATCGCGGCGAAGATGATCGTGCGCTTCGGGCGCGGTCCCGCCGCGATCGCGCGGGCGATCTCGAGCACGGTGGTGACGCCCGAGGCGTCGTCATCGGCCCCGTTGTAGATGGAATCGCCGTTGACCGGCGTTCCGATCCCCAGGTGATCGTAGTGGGCGTCGACCAGGACGACCTCGTGCTTGAGGATCGGATCGCTCCCTTCGATCTCGCCGAGGACGTTCTGGCCGTGACGCCGCGCGTCAGGGGGCACCGTGTCGAGGTCGGTGAGGGAGTTGAGGAGCAGGAGACGGGTGCGGGGACGAGCGCCCGGAGTGGCACCCGCCCGGGGCGGGAGCGTGACGCTTTCCAGCGCCACTCGCTGGAAGTACCCGCTGTCGCCCAGCGCCAGGAGGCCGATCCGGGCCATCTCCGCGGCGACGAAGGCCGCCGCCCGGTCGGCGCCGGGAGTGCCCGTCAGACGTCCCTGCATCGAGTCGTCGGCCAGGGTCGAGAGGATGCGCGCGACGTCGGTGCGGGAGACCGGCGGCGACTGGGCCGCGAGCGGGCTCGTCGCGATGAGGCCGATGGCAAGCGGGATCGCGAGGCGTAGGCTCTGCATGAGGACCTTGAACATGAGGCGAGGAGAAGAGAAGAGAGACGACCGCATGAGGAAGATAAGACACCGCATGCCCCTGTTCACCTCGCAACGTCCTATGCTGAATCCTGCACGACCTGTTCTTCGTACAACCTCGGATCCTGGCGCGCTCGCTGTGCCGCACGTCTCACATTGGTTCAAAGGCAATCTCCGTGCGACTTCGCTGTTGGGCCGGCACCGCCGCCGCCATCGCCCTGCTCGCCAACACCGCCGCCGCGCAGCAGGTCTATTCCGGCCTCTCCCACCAGCTCGATGTCACGATCCCCCGGCTTGACGCGGATCCGGTCATCGACGGACAACTGGACGAGCCAGCCTGGCAGCAGGCCGCGCGCTTGACCGGCTTCTCACAATACAGCCCGACCGACGGCGTTCCCGCCGCCGATTCGACCGACGTGCTGGTCTGGTACTCGGCGACCGCCATCTATTTCGGCGTCAAGGCGTATGAGGCGCACGGGGCGGTGCACGGCACCCTCGCCAATCGGGACAACATATTCGCCGACGACAACATCCAGATCTACCTCAGCACCTTCCACGACGGGCGCCAGGCCACGCTCTTTGCCGTGAATCCCCTCGGCGTGCAGGCGGACGGCGCGCTGGTCGAATCGGGCAAGAGCAGCGGCGGGACCTTCGGCCCGGCGGCGGCCACCGGCGGGCGCGAGCCGGTGGACCTCTCTCCCGACTACGTCTTCCAGTCGAAGGGGGAGATCACTGCGTGGGGCTACGAGGTCGAGGTGCGGATCCCGTTCAAAAGCCTGCGGTATCAGGCGGCGGCGGTCCAGGATTGGGGGCTCGACATCGAGCGGGACGTGCAGCACGACGGGACCACTGCCACGTGGGCCCCGGCACGTCGTGCCGCATCGTCGTTCCTGGCGCAGTCGGGGACGCTCGACGGGCTCACCGACATCCATCGCGGACTGGTGATGGACCTGAACCCCGAGGTCACCGGCCGGCGCGATGGGTCGCTGGATCCTGCCACAAATGCATATGGCTACCGCAACGAAGGCCCCGACCTCGGCGGCAACCTCCGCTGGGGCGTCACCAACAACCTGACCCTCAACGCCACCGTCACCCCCGATTTTTCCCAGGTCGAATCGGATGCGGGGCAGATCGTCTTCGATCCCCGCCAGGCGCTCTACTTCCCCGAGAAGCGCCCCTTCTTCCTCGACGGACTGGAGTTCTTCCAGTCGCCGTTCCAGCTGGTGTACACTCGGCAGATCGTGCAGCCCGTTGCGGCCGTCAAGCTCACCGGGAAGGCCGCGGGCACCAACATCGGGGTGATCGCTGCCGTGGATGGTGCGGATAACGGGCTCGTGCCGGGACATAACCCGGTCTTCGGGATCGTCCGGGCCCAGCGCGACATCGGGGCCGGCTCCAAGATCGGCGTCGTGCTGACCGATCGCACCGACGGACCCGACCTCAACCAGGTCGGCGCGGTGGATGGGCGCTTCACGTTCGCGAAGGTGTACAGTGCGCAGTTCCAGGTGGGGATGAGCCACACGCTGCAGGATGGCGTCGCGTCCGATGGCCCGATCTGGTACGGGCGGTTCACCCGGGCCGGTCATACCATCGGACTCCAGTCCTCGTTCACCGGCATCTCGGATCGATTCGCCACCGGGAGCGGGTTCATCGGGCGCACTGGCGTGGCCGAAGCGTTCCTGGACCCGAGCTATTCCGTGTATGGCAAGGCGGGAGGCGCACTGCAACGTGCCACCCTGGACGTGGTGCTCGATCGGACCTGGCAGTACCAGCATCTCATCCAGGGCCTCGGGCGCCAGGACGACAAGCTCCACCTTAACCTGAACGCCGTACTCAAGGGCGGCTGGACGGTGGGCGGGGGCTACTTCTGGGAATCATTCGGCTACGACTCGTCGCTCTTTGCCAACTATCGGTTGCTGGTGCCTAATGGGGGCGGGGTCGACACCGTCGCGTACACCGGGCAGGCGCATATCTCCAATGGCGAGTACGTGGTCACCCTCGCGACGCCGACCTTCCGGCACTTCGATGCCAACGTGTTGTGGCTCCAGGGGCACGATGAGAATTACCCGGAATGGGCCTCGGGGGACCTGATCCTTCTTCAGGCCGGGATCGACTGGCGGCCGAATGACAAGCTCCGGATCGGGGCCACGTACTACTGGCAACGGGTCAAGCGCCCGAGTGATCGCTCGATCGTGAACGTGGGGAGGATCCCGCGCCTGACGTTCGAGTATCAGGTGTCGCGGCCGTTCTTCGTTCGGCTGGTGGGGCAGTACGTGCAGAACGAGACCGACTCGCTGCGGGACAACTCACGGACCGAGCTCCCGGTCTACCTCCTCCAGCCGGGCGGCTCCCTGCTGCGCGCCGGTCCCCAGAAGACCGACCTGTTCCACGTCGACGCCCTGCTCAGCTACCAGCCCGGCCCCGGCACGGTGGTATACGCCGGGTACGGCAGCAACCAGATCGAGCCCGTCGGGTTCAAGTTCCAGGATTTCCAGCGGCTCAACGACGCATTCTTCGTCAAGGTGAGCTACCTCTTCCGGATGTGACGCACCCTCCGGGTGCGTCATCCTGAGTGCAGCGAAGGATCTGCTTTCCTGGAGACGGGCAGCGTCAGGTGAACGGGGGCCCGACCCACTCGGTGCCCCCGTTCAC
>DASSGV010000037.1:0-2478 GCA_035693225.1 Gemmatimonadales bacterium
TGCCTCACCAGCGGCCGGGCGAGCGCAAAGGCCCACTTCCCGATGCGGCTCCGCCACACACGACCCCAGAATTCAGCGTCGATGTCGGTGCTGCGCTGCCGCAGCGACAGATAGCCGAGAATGGTGGCGATCGCCGTGAGCCCCGACCCCACCAACGCCACCGACAACCCCAGCACGGCGCCCGGAGACCGCCACCCGGCGAGCAGGACCGTGAAGAGCGAGGCGAGAGAGAGTGCGGCCACACCCCCGGTCGCCTGCGCGATACGCTTGAGCACCTGCTCCAGCCGCCCCGGTGCGACAAGCCCGCCCCCCCGCTCCTCCCGGGCCAGCTCGATCTCGGCCTTGAACGCCGGGGCCAGGTCCGCATGCCCGTACCCCTGGAGCCGGAGCCGGCGGGCGGCGTTGACCAGATACAGCATCGGTGTCACCGCCGCTCCCACCAGAAATGCGGCGAGCCCCCATCCACTGCCGATGGTGATGGACGCGACGCCTGCCCCGATATAGAGGACGAAGAACGTCAGGATCGCACCGCCGCCATCAATGCGCCCGGTCCGCTTGGCAAAGACCCGGAGCGCCACCGGGAGTTCCCGCCGCTGTTCGAGCGCCACGCTCAACTGATCCGCGACCACCTGCGCCGTGGCCGGGCGTTCGTCGGGGTCCTTGGCGAGGCAGCGATCGATGAGCTGCGAAAGCTTCCGCGGCACCGGCAGTCCGAGCGAAGTGAGCGAGGGCGCCGGTTCGGTCACCTGGCGGGCAAGGATCCGGGTGGCGTCTCCACCCTCGAAGGGTGTCCGCCCCGCGAACGCATAGAACGCGGTGACGCCAAGGCCGTAGAGATCGCTGCGCGCATCGATGACGCCGCCGAGCGCCTGTTCCGGACTCATGAACTCCGGCGTACCCGAGATCCCCGTTTCCGCGGTGTCTCCCGCCGCCGCCGCGATCCCGAAGTCCACCACCAGTGCCCGCCCGGTCGCCGACTCAAGCAGGATGTTGTCAGGCTTGACGTCGCGATGCACCAACCCCTGGTCGTGCGCATACGCCAGCGCCCAGGCGGCCTCCCGCAGCACCCGCGTCCCTTCGGCGGTCGGCAGCGGGCCACGCGCCGCCACCCGCTCGGTCAAGGTCTGCCCGTCGATGAACGCCATCACGAAGTAGACGAATCCTTCCGTCTCGGCGACGGCGTGGATCGGCGTGATGTTGGGGTGGGAGAGCTTGGCGGCCAGGCGCGCCTCCCGCAGGAAGCGCTCCCGGAGCGCCGGGACGGCGGCGCGGTCGGGGGGAAGGAGCTTGATGGCCACCAGGCGATCGAGATGGACCTCGCGCGCGAGGTACACGACGCCCATCCCGCCACGGCCGAGTTCCCGGTCGATCGAATAGCGACCCGCCAATGCCGACTGAAAGGCGAGAAAGAGGGGATCGACGATGGAAGGGTGACGGGCCATGTTGCAAGGTACTGGATGGGCAGATGGCCGGGTAGGCGAATCGATCAATGGTGCCGGTGGGCAAGGCCCCTTGCGCCGCTCAGCAGACGGCTGGACACTTTCCACACTACTTCACGATCAGGCACCGATGCTACAGCTCCTTGCAGTGCTTTCGCTTCTGCTCGCGGTGCCCGCCCCGCGATCCCCCGCTCGCGCCACCGCGCTCGAGGTCGAGCACCTCACCACGCCCCTCGGCATCGACGCCGTCCAACCACGCTTCTCGTGGCAGGTGTCCGACGCACGGCCCGGCGCCCGCCAGAGCGCCTATCAGATCCTGGTGGCGACCACACCGGGACGTCTCGCATTGGGGCACACCGATGCCTGGACCAGCGGCGAAGTGCGGAGCGCTGCCACGATCGACATTCCGTACGGAGGCCGTACGCTGGCGCCGAGGACGCGGTACTACTGGACCGTGTGCATCAAGGATCGCGATGGAAGAGCGGCCCCCTGTGCGCCAGCCACCTGGTTCGAGACGGGAATGATGGCGACAGCGTGGCGAGCGCAGTGGATCGCCGCGAACCGGGCGATGCTCGACACCCTTCCCCACGACCCGCTCGATGGCGACACCACCAGCACCGACGGCCGTCCGCCGCTCCTCCGCAAGGCGCTCGACCTCAAGGCGATGCCGGTCCGTGCCCGCATCTACGCCACCGCACTCGGCAGCTACCGCCTCACGATCAATGGGCGGCCCGCGAGTCGTGCGGTGTTCACTCCCGACTGGACCGACTATCGCGACCGGGTCACCTACCAGACCTACGATGTCACCTCCCTGGTCCATCGCGGGCCCAATGCCCTCGGCGTCCTGCTGGGGGCCGGATGGTACGCCAGCCGCTTCGGCTTCTCGTCAAAGCGCTATGCGTATGGGCCGCCACCGGTGCGGCTCCTGCTGGAGCTGCACCTGACCTACGCCGATGGCCACGAGGATGTGGTCACCAGCGACAGCAGCTGGAGGACGGCGCCGAGCCCGGTGCTCCTGTCGGAGATCTACGACGGTGAG
>DASSGV010000038.1:0-16532 GCA_035693225.1 Gemmatimonadales bacterium
CCGCGCTTTCTCTTTTCTCTTTTCCCCTTCTCCCTTTTCCCCTTTTCACTTTTCACCCTTCACTTTCCCCCTCTCCCTTCTTACTTCTCACTTCTCACTTCTCACTCCCCCTCACTCCCCCAGCACCACCCTCGCCTGGGCGCCGTGCTCATTGTCCACCACCAGCCGCACCGCCGTCAGCAGGTTGAGCGACGGCAGCATCCCCCCCGCGTTGTCCCGCACCACCAGCGCCCGGATCCCGTTGGCGGCGAGCACCGCGCGGTCGATCTCCGCCTCCACCTCGGTGGCGTACGTCCGGATGGTCACCACGTCAGGCGAGCCCGAAGGCGCGGACGGGGAAGGTGCCGAAGCCCTTCACCTTGACCGGGACGGCAAAGAACTTCGACCCTCGCTCGGGGAGTGCGCCCAAGTTGGTCAGATGTTCCACGATGGGGATCCCCGCACCCAGGAGCGTCGTATGCACCGGGCGCGCGTTGGAGGATGTGTCGTCGATGTTGTGCGAGTCGATGCCCACGAGCCGGGCGCCCGCCGCCACCAGCCGAGTCGCGAGCTCGGCGGTCAGGAAGGGATGCCCTTCGAAGTAGCGTTCGGTGCGCCAATGCCGATCCCACCCGGTGTGGAAGAGGACCGCCGTGCCGCGGATCTCGTCGTCGGCAAAGGGCAGGGAATCGATCCCTCCTCGCCTCTTCTCCTCCTCCTCCCCTCCTCCCCTCGTCTCCTCCTTCCCCTCGCTCACCCGCCGCGTTTTCTCTTGTCTCTTGTCTCCTTCTGCTCCGCTCCCGCTCCCCCCCACCCGCACCACCACGCACTCGAGGTCCGCCAGCGACTCCAGCGGCAGCTCGCTCAGGTCCTTGCCGTCGGGGAAGCGATGGAACGGCGAGTCGACATACGTCCCGGTATTGGCGACCATCGAGATCTGGCCGATCTGGAATTCCGTTCCCGCGGAGTAGCGCCCTCGGGAGCGCTCGCGGCTCAGGAAGTCGCAGATGAGCGGGGCAGGGAGTCCCTTGTAGGTGATCATCCCGTGTTCGACTGTGTGGCTCACGTCGATCAAACGACGCATCGGTGTCCACCTTGTCTCACTGTGATGTGACCGCGGACACGGAGATCTGTCGGTCACGGAACCTTTTGATGTGACCGCGGGCACGGAGATCCGTCGGCCACGGACCCTTCCCGAGCAACGCGAGGGACCTACTACACCGTTCTCGGTGAATGGCCGCTATCGTCGGAAGCGCGCTGAACAGATCCCTCGCTCCGCTCGGGAAGGTTCCCTGAAAAAAGGAGCGCCGCCCGCACGACCACACAATGATCCCGGTCTCCGTTCCCGGATCGGACCCTTCCCGAGCAACGCGAGGGACCTACTCCGCATGTTCCGGGGGCTGCCACGGATTCCCGACTGCGATCGGCTAGGTCCCTCGCTCCGCTCGGGAAGGTTCCCTGCCTCTCGGTGTCTCCGTGGTGAGGCAGTTCTCTACAGCAGCTCCGACACCTGATTCAGCCGCCCCTCCGCGAACCGGCCCGGCGACAGCGCCGAGACGTCGAGGGTCGAGGCGCGGCCATCGCAGATGATCTCGGCCAGCAGCTGGCCCAGCGCCGGTGAATGCATCACGCCATGTCCCGATGAGCCGTTCACCAGGTAGAAGTTGGGGCATTCGGGTGCCGGCCCCAGGATCGCGTGCTTGTCGGGCGACATCTCGTAGAGGCCGGCCCAGCTGGCGGCCCGATCGATCGGCACGTCGCGGAGCGTCGGCACCCGCTGTGCGGTCTTGACCTGCACCTCCGCCACCCAGTCGTCGTCCACGCGGGTGTCGAATGGAGCGCCGGGGTGGCCGGGTGTGGGCCAGAGCAGGAGCACTCGTCCGTCACGGACGCGCAGGTGGTAGCCATCGCCGGCAAAGATCGTCATCGGCATCCGGGGCGGAAGGAGGTCGCAGGGCGCCGTGGCCGCCACCTGACGGCGGAGCGGCTCCACCGGGAGCGACACCCCGGCCATCGCCGCGACCTCGGCCGCCCAGGCCCCCGCGGCGTTCACCACCGCCCCGCAGGGGAGCCGATCGCCGCTGGTGACGACCGCCGAGATCCGCCCTGACCCGTCGCGTTCGATCTGCCTGACCGTCGCATTCCAGACCGGCTTGGCGGCTGTGCGCACCGCCGACTTGAGGTATCCGTCCAGGATGCTGAGCGGTCGGATGAAGCCGTCGGTAGGGCAGTAGACGCCGCCGAAGATCCCGTCCCCGGCCAGCGCCGGGTTGAGCCGACGCACGTTGTCCCGCGTCACGGCCCCGGCCTCGGGCAGTCCCTCGGCATGCTGGACCGCGACTCCCTCTTCGAGGATCTGCTGTTCCCGGGCATCGGCGGAGAGCCAGAGATATCCCGCCGGGTCGTAGCCTGGGTCCGCGCCGATCTCGTCCTTGAAGTCGAGGAGCTTCCGCCGGGCCAGGAGGGAGAGCCGGATGTTGATGGCAGTGCCGTACTGGGCGCGGAATCCGCCGGTGGCGCGCCCCGTGCTTCCCTCGCCCGGTGCGGGGCCGCGGTCGAGGATCGTGATCCTGCGGACACCGCGGGTCGCGAGGTGGTGGGCGACGCTGGCACCGATCACGCCGCCGCCGATCACGATCACGTCGGCGTGGGTCACGCGGTGAGGGCGTGTTCGGGAGGGTGCTTGAGGCTCCTGAACGTGCTCGCGCGGGGCAGGACCATTGTCATCTGCCCTCGCGGCTCGTCGACCAGGCGGCCCCGTGGCTCGGCTCGGCGGGTGGATCGAAGCCAAGAGACGCTGGATGGAGAAGGGGGCATCGATCGATGAGGTCAGGGGAGTGATGGAGGAACGAGCACCGCACCAGTGGGAGCGACCGTGCGTGACCCGAACGATACCGAGCGTGGCGGATCCCGTCCAATCCCCCCGGGAAGTTACGGACCTTGAGACGGGAAAATGCCGGTAATTTCAAGGATTTCCGGTGCAGATGGGAACAAAATGCTTCACTAAGCAGATACAAAGATTTGTTTGCAGCTATTGACAAGCTTTCATGAAACCCGTAGTCAGTAGTTGTTCGGAGGAGCTTTTCGCTGTTATGACGAGTGTGCCTTGTCCCCCGCAAGGCAGCCATCGCCAAGCCAGTGGCCCTGTTCCGATGCTGCAAGGCGGCCAGTTGCGCGCCGCAGTCCCGACCCGACATCTCGATCGTTCCGAGTTCTTTCCGCAGCAGTCCGGCGGTGCACGTCGCATTCCACGGAGGCGTTATGCTCGAGTGGCTGTCAGATCGCAGGATCACGGTCCGTTGGACCCGTCTCGCCGGCGTCACGGCCGTTCTGGTCGGAGGCTTGGCATCGGTCGTGAGCGCCACGGCGCGACCCACCACGGTGGGCCGGAGTGCCGCGGCCCTGATCACCGGCGCCGGATCGCGGCCCGCGTACGTCTCCTACATCCGCTCCGAATCGAACGCGGTCGGGGCGACGGCGGTGGACTGGGCCGGCCACACCTCGGCCGCCATCCCCGCCTTCGCGCGGAAGTACGACCTCCCCTGTTCCGCCTGCCATACCGCGTGGCCGGAGCTCAACGCCTTCGGCCAGCGCTTCAAGGACCGGGGCTATCAGCTGGGCAACGACCGCGACAATCCGATCTGGAAGGATCCCTCGTACTGGCCGTCCGCCTTCCGCACCACCCCGGGGTGGCGCAGCGAGCGGGCCACCAACCAGATCACTTCCACCGATAGCTTCGCCACGGTCACCCAGAGCGGCTTCGATATCGGCGAAGCGGACTTTCTCAACCTCGGGACGCTCTACAAGGACATTTCGTTCGGGTTCGTTCCGACCGGGTTCGGTGGGGATGTGACGTTGGAGACCGCCTACGTGCGGTTCGACAACCTGTTCAACTCGAGCTGGGTCAACCTCAAGGTCGGCAAGTTCGAGCTCGACAATCTCCTCTCCGAAAAGCGCATCCTGACCCTCTCGAGCACCGGCGGCTTCTATCAGGGATACCACTTCCTGCCGGTGGGGAGCACCAACGACTTCGGCATCGGTGACAACCAGATCGGTGCCGAGATCATGGGGCACAACGAGAACAGCTACCGGCGCTACAGCATCGCGGTGCTGAACGAGAACGATGGCGAGCCCGGCCTCGCGGGCGCCAACGATGCCGGCGGCGGGAAGGGGATGGACTTCAACGTGACCGCGAGTCAGGCCTTTGACGCCGGCAAGCTCGGGGTCGAACGGATCGGAGTCTACGGTTACTTCGGGCAACGCCCGACTGCCTTCACATATGCTTCGGATGGGGTGACCGTCATTCCTGGCACCGGCAGCACCAACAAGTCGTTCTCTCGGATCGGCTTTGTGGGAGACTTCTTCCTCCAGAACTTCGAGGTCCTGCCGTTCTTCGTGCACGGATCCGAGAACCAGGCGCTCATCACCGGTGCCACCCAGAACGCCACCTGGAACAGCTACCTGGTCGAGGCGCACTACTACGTCAATCCGCAGCTGATGTTCCTGGGGCGGGCCGACTACGTCAAGATGTCGCAGCAGGGAGATCCGGCGACGCCGAAGACGCAGGGGAACTCCGACGTGTACACGATCGGACTGCGCTACTACCCGATCATGTTCAGCCGCGCCGGGCTGTCGTGGCACACCGAGTTCTCATTCGGCAAGACGATCGGTGTCATCCCGATGAGCGGGATCGGCAACACGGCTGATGCGCCGGACCCGGGAACCGTGGTGAAGACGGCCAGCGTGCTCACCGCCCTCGACTTCGACTTCTGAGAAGGAGCCAACATATGCGGATGCATTCCACGTGGGCGGCGGCGCTGGCGCTGCTGGTGGCGACCGCCCCCGCGCTCGCGGCCCAGATGACCAAGGTCGGGAACGTCACGGGCGATGCCGCCCGTGGCGCCCAGCAGTACCGCCGGTACTGCATCGGCTGCCACGGACCGGCCGGGGATGGCCAGGGGGAGAACGCGCCCTGGGTCGACCCGAAGCCGCGTGACTTCACCGAGGCGACCTTCAAGTGCCGCTCGACACCGACCGGCACCCTGCCGACCGACCAGGACCTCTTCAACACCATCAGCCGCGGCTTCGTGACCACGGCGATGCCCTCCTGGCTCCCGCTCTCGGTGCAGAACCGGGTGGACCTGGTGGCATACATCAAGACCTTCTCGGGCAAGTGGAAGACCGAGAAGGTGGGGACGCCGATCGTGGTGCCGCCGGAGACCCCGGTGACGATGGAGAGCATCCTCCACGGGCGCCAGCTCTTCCAGAAGATGGAATGCTGGAAGTGCCACGGCCCCGCCGGGCACGGCGACGGCCCGTCGGCGTCGACGCTCACCGACAGCAAGGACAACCCGATCCGGCCGTACAACTTCTCGACCGGCACCCGGTTCATGTGCGGCACCACCAACGCCGATCTCTACAAGATCTTCATGAACGGGCTCGACGGCAGCCCGATGCCGTCCTTCGTGGACAACCTCCCGCCGGCCGATGCCTGGGACCTGGTGCACTTCCTCCGGACCCTGCAGCCGATCAAGACCCCGGAAGCGGCGCTCTGGAAGGCGTGGCTCCCGTCGCATGCGTCGACGCTCGTGCCCATCGGGCCCGACGCGGAAGGTCAGTGAGTTGACGACGTCCCATCTTCTGAGGAATACGGCTCTATGCGCATGATGCATTTCTCGGCGCTTGCCGCCGTGGCGCTCGGCGTCACGGCGATGCGCCACCGGCCCGCGGCCCCCGCGCCGGTCTTTGATGCCTCCATCCACGGCACCGTGACCTTCACCGGCACCCCGCCGAAGATGCGGGAGATCGACATGTCGAAGGAGCCGACCTGCGCCGCGCAGCATCCGACGCCGATCTCCTTCCAGACCGTGGTGACCGGCCCGGACCACACGCTGGCGTGGGTGGTGGTCTGGGTCTCCAAGGGCGATCAGGTGTCCGATGCCCCCAAGGAGACCGCGACGTTCACCCAGAAGGGGTGTGAGTACCTCCCGCACGTGCTGGCGATGCACACCGGGCAGCCCCTCGAGATCGTCAACGCCGACAAGACGGCCCACAACATCCATCCGATGCCGCGGTTGAACCCGGAGTGGAACAAGTCGCAGCCGCCGGGCGCGCCGGCCATCCAGACCAGCTACGCCCGCCCCGAGTTCATCGCCGTCAAGTGCAACATCCATCCATGGATGCACGGCTACTTTGCCGTCCTCGACACGCCGCACTACGGGATCACCGGGCCCGATGGCAACTACACCATCAGCGGGCTGGCGCCGGGCACCTACACGCTCACCGCGTGGCAGGAGCACATGGGGACGCAGAGCCAGGTCGTGACGGTGGGTGCCAGCGGCAACGTCGCGGCCAACTTCGTCTTCAAGGCGATGCCGTACTGACCGCAGCCATTCGATCGTGAACGAGCCGCCCAACTCCACCGAGGGCGGCTCTTTCAACCTGACCAGCGGAGGCGAAGGCCGTGGGTAAACTGTTCGCAGTGATCCTGCTGGTGATCACCATCATTTCGGCCGCCATCTTCATCTCCCACACCTGGTGGCTCCCCACCGACATCTCGGTGCTCGGGGTCGGGATCGACCACCAGTTGGGCGAGACGATGTTGGGCACCGGCATCCTGTTCATCGGTGCCCAGATCGTCCTGGCGCTCTTCGTGTGGGGCTCGCGGGACACCCCGGGGCGGAAGATCCGGATCTTCCCCGGCGGGCCCGCCCCGATGGTCATCGGTGCCTTCGTCATCGTCGGCATCGAGATCGTCATCCTGTCGCTGGTCGGCACCAAGGTCTGGGCCCGGATCGTGATGGCGCCCCCCGACCCGGCCGCCATCCACATCGACGTGCAGGCGGAGCAATTCGCCTTCTACTTCCGGTATCCGGGCCCCGACGGGAAGTTCGGCAAGCCCCACCCGGACCTCATCGACGACGGCAGCGGCAACTTCTTCGGCCTGGACCCGGCCAACGACACCGCCGCCCGGGACGACATCGTCTCCGGCACGCTGGAGGTCCCGGTCAACCGGCCGATCCTCCTCACCCTGCACGCCAAGGACGTGGGGCACTCGTTCTACGTGCCCCAGCTGCGCATCCAGCAGGACTTCCTCCCCGGCATCGTGATCCCGGTGCAGTTCACCGCCACCACGGTCGCCAAGCCGGAGATCGTCTGCACCCAGCTCTGCGGGCTGGGCCATTTCAACATGCGCGCGTACCTCGACGTGCTGCCGGACAGCGCATACGACGCCTGGCTCAAGAGCCAGTCGCAATAGGCGAAGGTCCTGATCGCGCCGGACGGGCCCCGTCCGGCGCTTGACCGCGATCCTCAGGAGAGGTCAGTCACATGCAAGACACGCCGGCGGGCGCGCACGCGCACGCGCCACCGCAAGGGTTCCTCCGCACGCACGTGTTCAGCCTCGACCACAAGGTCATCGGCAAGCAATACCTCGACCTGGCCCTGGTGGCGGTGCTCACCGGGATGGTGCTCTCGTGGCTGATGCGGCTCCATCTCGGCTTCCCCGCGACGCCGATCCCGGGACTCGGGAAGATCGCGCCGACGGGGGCACCCGCCGGGGTCATCACCCCGGAGTACTACCTCTCGCTGATGACGATGCACGGCACGATCATGGTCTTCTTCGTGCTCACCACCGCCCCGTTCGCCGGCTTCGGGAACTACGTCCTGCCGATCCAGGTCGGGGCCGAGGACATGGCGTTCCCCCGCTTCAACATGATGTCGTTCTGGGTCACGTTCGTCGGCTTCGTGGTCCTGATCTGCGCCTTCTTCGTCCACGACGGGCCGCCGATCTCCGGCTGGACCGCCTACGCCCCGCTGAGCGCCGTCGGCGGTGACGCCGGCCCCGGACTCGCCCTGGGGCAGACCCTGTGGGCCGTCGCGATCGCGATCTTCTGCGTGGGCCAGCTGCTGGGTTCCCTCAACTTCATCGCGACGACGCTCGACCTCCGCACCAAGGGGATGTCCCTGATGCGGATGCCGCTTTCCACCTGGGCCTGGTTCATCACCTCGGTCATCGGCCTGATCGCGTTCTCGGTGCTGCTCCCGGCCTGCATCCTGCTCATCCTCGACCGGGTGGCCGGCACCAGCTTCTTCATCCCGAGCGGCCTGGTCGTCAGCGACCGGCTGCAGCCCCACGCCGGCGGGTCGCCGCTCCTGTGGCAGCACCTCTTCTGGTTCTTCGGGCACCCGGAAGTGTACATCGCGATCGTGCCGAGCTTCGGGATCGTCTCCCACGTCCTGCCGGCCTTCGCCCGCAAGCCGCTGCTCGGGCCGAAGGTGGCCATCGCGTGCATGGTGGCGGTGGCCGCGCTGAGCTACATGGTCTGGGGTCACCACATGTTCCTGAGCGGGATGAATCCCGTCTCGGCAACGTTGTTCTCCGTCCCGACGCTCATCATCACCATCCCGGCCACCATCGTGACGCTCCTGTGGATCGGCACGGTCTACGGGTCGAAGCTCCGCTTCACCACCGCGGCGCTCTTCTGCCTCGGGTTCGTGTCGGTGTTCGTGAGCGGCGGGATCAGCGGCTTCTTCCTGGCCCAGCCGTCGCTCGACATCTACCTCCACGGCACCTACTTCGTGGTCGGGCACTTCCACTTCGTGATGGCCGTCGCCGCGATGTTCGGGATCTTTGCCGGGGTGTACTTCTGGTTCCCCAAGATGTACGGCCGGATGATGAACGAGACCATCGGGAAGGTGCACTTCTTCCTGACGTTCATCGGCGTCTACTGCATCTTCATGCCGATGCACTACCTGGGCTTTGCCGGCAACGTGCGGCGCTATTCCGCGTTCACCGACGACTACATGAAGAGCTCCCTGCCGCTCCACCAGTTCATCACCATCGCGGCCCTCTTCACCGGTGCCGTGCAGCTGCTCTTCCTGTGGAACCTCTTCCGCAGCCGCTTCAAGGGCGAGCCCGCCTCTGACAACCCGTGGGAGGCCACGTCGCTGGAGTGGTCCACCAGCTCCCCGCCGCCCTTCGACAACTTCGGCGGGCGCCATATGGTGGTGCACAACGGCCCCAACGAGTACGGCACGCCCGGCGCCAGGGACTACATCATGCAGACCGACCCGGCGAAGGCCTGACGTGACGGCACCGAAAGTGGCGCTGGCCCCGACCGCCGCCCGGACCGGCGTCTGGGTCGGGATCGCGGCGATCACGATGATGTTCGCCGCCTACACCAGTGCGATGCTGGTGCGGCAGGGTGACGCCCCGGACTGGACCTCCATCCACCTTCCGGGGATCCTCTACTTCAACACCCTCGTCCTGATCCTCAGCAGCGGCGCGTACGTCGCGGGCCAGCGCCGGCTGCTGGCCGGATGGCAGGCCGGCGGCACGGTCGCGCCCGAGGGCATCCGCTGGCTCCACCTGACCCTCGGGCTCGGCCTCCTCTTCGTCGCGGGCCAGGGGGTGGCATGGACCCAGCTGGCGGCCCAGGGCGTCTTCCTCGCCAGCAACCCCGCCAGCTCCTTCTTCTACGTCCTGACCGGCCTCCACGCCCTCCACCTCCTGGGCGGCGTCTGCGGGATGCTGTACGTCTTCAGCAGGCTCAGGAAGAGCGCCCGAGGCGCCGTGGCCCCGCCCGCCGGCGCCGTCGACGCGATGGGCCTGTACTGGCACTTCATGGGCGTCCTGTGGATCTATCTCCTGGGCCTGATGGCCCTGCGTCTCTAGCAGCTACCGGAGGGGAGTCGTGAGCGATTCGTCCCACGCGGCCACCGTCGAAGCGCCGCCGTTCGGCATCGAGACCAAGAAGTTCACGATGTGGCTGTTCATCCTCGCGGATGCCGCCACCTTCGCGGCGCTGCTCTTTGCCTATGGCTATCTCCGCGCGGGGAGCATCGACTGGCCCCGCCCATTCGAGTTCGGCTCCACGATCGTGAACGCGCTGGTGATGACCTTCATCCTGCTCACCAGCAGCCTGACGATGCTGATGGCCGTGCACCACGCCCAGGCGGGCCGCCGGCCCCAGAGCGTCAAGTGGATCTGGATCACCGCCCTCCTCGGGCTCCTCTTTGCCGCACTGCACCTGCGGGAGTGGTTCCGGATGTTCGGCGAGGGATGGAGCCTGTCGGCCAACCCGCTGGGCGGGCCGGTGGCCTTCAGCGCCGGATTCTTCTCGATCACCGGCCTCCACCTGACCCACGTCTTCATCGGCATCGTGGCGCTCTCGGTGGTGGCGGTCAAGTTCAGCCGCGGAAAGCTCACCGCAGGCCACATCGAGACCACCGGGCTCTACTGGCACTTCGTCGACCTGGTCTGGATGTTCGTGCTCCCGATCGTCTACCTCATGAACGCCAAGTGAGCCGCCAATGACCGACACCGCTCTGGGCCCCGGCCCCGGAATGAAGCTGTACCTGATGATCTGGGTGGGCCTCCTCGTGATCGTGGCCGCCGAGGTGGCGCTCACCTACGCCGGACTCTCCCGCGGCGACCTGCTCCTGGGCCTCCTCCTCCTGGCCCTGCTGGAAGCGATCCTCGGCGTGCTCTACTTCATGCACATGAAGTGGGAAAACCGCATCCTGCTCTTCAGCATGGCCGGCTACTTCGGCCTGGCCCTGCTGTTCATGAACCACATCTGGCGCGATGCCGCCCGCATGGTGTCGATGTACTGGTGATCGGAAGGACGTACGATGCAGGGACCACCGACGGTCGCAATGATGCTCCCCGCGATGATCGTCCTGATCATCCCGGGGATGTTCGTGATCGGCCTGATCTCCTACCTGGCGCTCAGGAAACGGCCCGACAACAGCTGACCCGGTGACGGATCAGGAGCGCTGCGACTCCCAGCCATTCCCTTCATCACCCGCCACCCGCCACTCACCACTCACCACCCGCCACTCACCTCCCGCCACTCGCCACTCGCCACTCACCACTCACCCTACCCACCCAGAAACCCCCGCATTGCCCGCTCGACCGCAGGCTCGCTGGCCCAGAACACATAATGGTTCGAGTGGTGGAGCATAAGGATCGTGGCTCCCGGCTCGGCCTTCTTGAACGCCGCCTGCTGCTGGCGGGCCCACCCCTGCAACGCCCCGGTGAACCGCTCCGCCGCCGCCCGGTCCGCGGAGGTGAACTCATCGATGCGCGGGAAAAGATCGCGGGCCGAATCCACGCTGTTATAGATGGAAAGGATCGGAGCCTTCACCTTGGAATAGTCGGGGTGGCCGCACCCGGCCAGAACCTGGGAGTCGATGGAGGTCGGGGTCACGTCGGCGCGGAGGTGGCCGGTGGAATCGTACGCGGCGATGGCGCGGAGCTGGGATTCGGGGATCCGCATTCCGAAGGTCTTCAGGGTATACGCCTGCACCGCCGCCGGTGAGGCCGAGTCTGCCGAGGTCATCGGCTGCTGCGGGACGTTCTGGTCGATGGCGCCGAGGGCGCTGTGATCGTATGCGGCATCGAAGTAGATCAATTTGGACACCCGCTCGGGATACCTCCCCGCGAACGCCGTGAGCTCGTCTCCCGCGATCGAATGCCCCACCAGGATCACCGAACCGAGCTGGAGCGAGTCGAGCACCGCCTTGTCGTCGGCCACGCGGGTGGCGAGATCATATCCCACTGGCGACTGGCTCGACGCCCCGTACCCCCGCCGCGTGATGCCGATGACGTGGTAATGGTCGGTGAACTTGGGCGCGAAGTCGTCAAAGCCGTGGGCCACATCCTGCAATCCCGACAGGAACACCAGCGCCGGCCCGTGCCCTCCCCAGTCGAGCACCTCCAGGCGCACGCCGGGTGCCACGGCGATCATCGACACCTGGTGCGGGGAGGTATCGACCCACGGTGCGGCGATTCCCGGTCGGGAGCATCCGAGGCCGGACGCCACCGCGAGTGCACCCAGGACCGATCCGATCTTTCGTTGGAACGTCATCATCCGGCTCCTGATGGCTGTCATCATTGCCCGGACCGCGGCGGTGCCACGAACCGCCGCGACTGCCGCTCGTACGCGTGCGCCAGCGCCAGCACCTGGGCATCGGTGCCCGGGAGCCCGACGACGGAAAGATTGAGTGCCGGCATCCCGTCGGCGCCCATTCCTGCCGGCACGGACACTTCGGGGATGCCGAGCCAGTTGCCGTAGCCCAGGGTGGTGCGGATGTCGGGCCAGGGATCGACGATCCGCGTGGCGTTGAAGGGCATCGTCGGGTATACCATCGCCGCCACTCCGGCGGCCTCCATCGACGCGGCCAATCCCGCCAGCACCTCGGCCCGCGACCGCGCGAACGACCGTCCCGCCGGGTCCTCGGTCATCGGCTGGTCGAAGAGCGGAACACAATCGTCGAACGACTTGGGGAGCACATCGTAGTAGGCCCGGTACGCGTCGTAGCCTCGGCGGATCGCTGCTCGCGGATCGTCGGTCCGGCCGGCAAAGTAGAGGTAGAGCGCGTTGGCGGTCGGGGCGGGGGAGTCCGGGTCCACCGCCACATCATTCCGGGCGGTGGCCGCGGTGGCGAACGCGGCACGAACGGTGGAATGAATGACCGATGGCACGAACGGCACCACCGTGGCGCCGGCGGCCCCGAGGTCGCTCACGGCGCGATCCCAGGCGGCCACCGCCTCGGCGGTCATCTGCCCCCGCGGCACGTGCGCGTCGACCAGGCCGAGACGCACGCCGTGCAGCGCATCGTCCCGGAGCGCCGCGAGCGGCGTGGCGTCCCAGGGATCGGTGCGTACCAGCGGGTCGGATGGATCGGCGCCGGCGATGGCGGCAAGCAAGAGCGCGGCATCGGCCACGGAGCGGGCCAGCGGCCCGTGGGTGTCGAGATAGGGCCAGGTGGGGATGACCCCGGTGCGCGGCGCCAACCCGAAGGTCGGCTTCATCCCGACGACCCCGGTGAACTGCGCCGGTATCCGATTGGATCCGCCGTCATCGGTGCCGAGGGCGGCGAACGCCATCCCGCAGGCGACGGAAACGGCCGAGCCGGCGCTGGAGCCGCCGGGAGTGCGGGTGCCGGTGGGGTCGTGCGGGTTGAGCACCTGGCCGGTGTGGGTGCTGGTGCCGTTGCCGTGGTAGGCAAAGTCGTCGGCGGCGGTCTTGCCGAGGACCACGGCACCGGCCCGGCGGAGCCGCGCCACCTCGATCGAATCACGCCCCACCGGGTCGGGAAAGAGCCGCGCCCACTCGGCGCTGGAGCCGGTCGTGGGAAGGCCGTTGAAGTCGTAGATCGCCTTGGCAAAGACCGGGACCCCATCGAGGGGGCCGCGCAGTTGGCCGGCACGCCGGCGGGCATCACTGGCGCGGGCATCGGCCAGGGCGGTGTCGGAGAGCGCATCGATCGCCCGCCAGCGGGCGCCGTCGGTGCGGCAGCGTTCGAGCGCGTGGGCCACCACCTCGGCGGCGCTCCAGGCGCCGCGCCGAAGGCCCGCCTGGTAGTCGGCAATGGTGCCGTCAAGCGGGTCCGTGGTCACCGATCTCCATCTTGGAAAAGGGTGCACGCCCACCGCCGCGATGGCGGCAAGCTGCGCGATGGCCTCACGGCGCGTGGGAGACATAGGCGTGGGCTCCTGTCCGCCTCACCGCCCCCCGGCCGGCAGGTGCGTCAGCAGGTACCGCGTCAGGAGCGAGTAGACGTGCAGCGTGGTCCCCGCCCCTTCGCAGATGCAGTGACTGCGATTGGGGTACTCCATGAAGTCGATCGGCTTGCCCAGCGCGATCAGCCGATTGAGGAGCCGCTGCGAGCCCTGGAAGTGCACATTGTCATCTCCCGAGCCGTGCACCAGGAGCAGCGAACCCTGGAGCCCCTGCGCCTGGCCGATGGGGGAGGCGGAATCGTAGGCCGCGCTGTCCGCCGGGAGCAGCCCCATATAGCGCTCCTGGTAGATGGTGTCGTAGAGCCGTTGATCGGGCACCGGCGCCACGCTCATCCCCACCTTGTAGACCTTGGGGTAGCGGAACATCGCCTGCAGGGTGCTCGACGCCCCGCCGCTCCATCCCCAGATGGCCACCCGGGTGGCATCCACGTAGCTCTTGTTCTGCGCCAACATCCGGACGGCGTCGGCCTGCTCGGCGCTGGAGAGGACGCCGATCTGCTTGTACACCACCTTGCGCCACGCCCGCCCCTTGGGCGCCGGGGTCCCCCGGTTGTCGACGCTCGCCACGAGATATCCCTGGTCGGCGATCATCTGATACCAGAGACGGGCCGTGCCCATCCAGGCATCGCGGACCGTGGCGCCGGCGGGTTCGCCGTAGACGTACATCAGGATCGGATACTTCTTCGTGGAATCGAAGTTGACGGGCTTGATCATCCACCCGTCCAGGGTGGCGCCGTCGGCCAGGGCCACCTTGAACGGCTCGACCGGCTGCCTGACCCAGGGCCGGGTCTTGGCGATCAACGCCGTGTTTGGCGCCAGATCGCGGACGACATCGTGCTTCGGCAGCGACACCAGGTCGGTGCCGCCGGGGGAATCGTACGTCGACCAGCTGTGGAAGGCCCATTTGGCGTCGGGCGAGAGGGTGTAGCGATGGCTCCCCGCTTCATCGGCGGGAGTCACCCGCTCGGGGCCTCCCTTTCCGTTGAGCCGCGACCGGTAGAGGTACATCTGCGTCGCATTGGTCGGCGAGGCAAGGTAGTAGAGCCACCCTCCCGCCTCGTCGATCGCCGCGATGTCCATCACGTCGAAGGCGCCCCGTGTCACCAGCTGGACGGCGCCGTCCTTCCGGGACACCAGGTAGGCGTGACGCCAGCCGTCTCGCTCGCTGGTCCAGAGGAAGCGCTGCCCGTCCTTGAGCCAGGGCACGTCGCCCTGGAGGTCCACCCAGGCGGAATCGCGTTCGGTCATCACCGTCCGCACCGCGCCGGTCGTGGCGTCGGCCAGGTCCACGGCGTCGTCGTGCTGGATCCGGTCGATGCGCTGGAGCAGGAGCTCCGAGGGGCCGGCCCACTCCATCCACGGGAGGTAGTTGTTCCGCGGGTCTCCCGGGACCTGGAGCCAGGTGGTGGCACCGCCGTTTGCGCTCACGACGCCGGCAGTGACCGCGGAATTGGTGGTGCCGACCTTGGGGTACTGGATCGGAATGACGAAGGGGTACAGCGAATCGGTGTCATTGATGAGGAGGAAGGTCCGCACCCCCGTCATGTCGAAGTGCCAGTAGGCGATCCTGGTGCCGTCGGGCGACCAGCGGAAGCCGTCCCGCAGGCCGAACTCCTCCTCATACACCCAGTCGCTCATTCCGTTGACGTGCAGGGAATCCGCCCCGGTGGTGAGGCGGGTGATGGCCCCGTCCGCCAGGCGTTCGACGTAGAGATCACCCTGCCGCACGTAGGCGACCCGATCCCCTTGCGGCGAGAACTTGGCATACATCAGGGTCGAGGCCGGGGCGTCGCCGCCGACCTGCTTGAGGGTATGGGCAGTGCGATCGAGCACCCAGTAGTCGCCGCGGGTGTTCTGGCGCCAGACGCGCCGGGTGTTGGTGAACACGAGGAGCTTGGTGTTGTCGCCGGACCAGGCGTAGTCGGCAATGCCGAGGGGCGTCGAGTCGCCGCTGGGGATGAGCTCCCTGGCGGAGACCAGGATGCTCCGCTCTCCCGACTTGGTGGCGTAGCGCACGATGTCGTAGCCATTCGAGTCGGGGGCCCGTTCCAGGGTGGTGTAGGCGTTGCCTCCCTCGATCCAGCGCGCCGGCCCGAAGCGCTGGGCGGAGAACTCGCTCGACGCGAAGATCCGGTGGAGCGTCGCCGCCACCGAATCGGGGAGCTGGGCATTCAGTGCGGGGGCGAGCAGGGCCAGGATGGCGCAGGCGAACAGGCTACGGCGCATTCGATCTCCGGTGAGGTGTCGGGTCAATCTTCGAGGCGGTGTCCGCCGGTCCCGCGGGGTCTGCCATCGCCGGCCCGTCGGTCGGAGCCGAAGATCTGGTGGGCCCAGCCTTCGACGCTGCCGCCGAAGACGAGGACGATGAGCGTGAGGGCGAGCCCCGTGGTGCCGGCGATCCAGTGGGCGCTGCCGTAGGCGATGCCGAGGACGGCGGCGATCCAGATCGTGGCGGCGCTGGTGAGGCCGCGCACCTCCCCCTGGGCGTGGAGGATGACCCCGGCGCCGAGGAAGCCGATGCCGGTGACGAGCCCCTGGATCACTCGGCTCGCCGCATCTACCCCTGCCTGTCCCGCACCGAGGGCGATCTCCTGGATGGCCACCATCGCGATGGCCGAGCTCAGGGTGACGAGCGCGTGGGTGCGGAGGCCGGCGGGCTTGCCGCGGAGGTCGCGATTGACGCCCAGCACCGCGCCGGCCAGGGCCGCGGCGCCGAGGCGCAGGAAGATGTCGGTCGGGAGGAGGCCGGAGGTCACCATGGTCGATACTAAGGTGCAGCGCGCCGGGCGGGACGGCAACCAAGGCAGGGTTGAGGCTTCCCGAGGCCACCCAAGGAGTACAGGAATGGCGGATCAGGAGCCGGCCAGCGTGAGTCCAGGGACCAGAAGGTCGTCAAGCACCTGCGGCGCTACTGCCACCGCGCGTTGGAGCGCAAATATCCGCAGGAGTGGGTCTGGATCCCGGCGCCATCCCGCTCGGACGGTATGGTGCTGTCCACCCGCGCGGAGTCCGCGGCGCTATG
>DASSGV010000039.1:0-16291 GCA_035693225.1 Gemmatimonadales bacterium
TGGTGTCCGGCTGCCTGCTGGTCCCGCCGCCGGGCTCCGTGGTCGTGGTCCGCCGCCCTCCTCCTGACCGGGTCGAGATCGTCACCGTCCGTCCAGGACCGGATTACACCTGGATCCGCGGCTACTGGACCTGGTCTGGCAGTGACTACGTCTGGGTCGCGGGACGATGGGATCGGCCAGTACGACCGGTCGTCGTCGAGGGGCGTCGAGCGGAGGGCCATGGACGGCAGCAAGCCCGGTGGCAGGATGGACGCTGGAAGCATGTGCGCGGCGGGTGGGTCTGGCAGCCGGGCCACTGGAAGCCCTGATCATGACGAGAGGTTCACGGTCCCAAAACGCGACACTTTGCCCAATGCGGGATGGTGACGTATGTTGGGGAGGGTGCAGTTCGCCGTCCCGCCACCGGTGCACATCTACATGACAGATCGCACGGTCACCTTCCCTTGCCGAGCCGCCGCGGCGTTCGTGCAGGAAGTGAAGGCGAAGACCGACCAGTATTTCGAGCGCTCGGGGCGTTCGAACAAGGCGGACTGGCGGATGATCGCGCGGATCATCACGTCGTTGTCGCTGCTGGTGGTGCCGTATGTGCTGATCCTGAGCGGACGGTTCACGCCGCTGGAGATGCTGGGACTCGCGATCGTGATGGGCATCGGCATGGCCGGCGTGGGGTTCGGCGTGTCGCATGACGCACTGCACGGCGGGCTCTCGTCGTCCAACGTGGTCAACTACCTCTTCGGGCTCACCTTCGACCTCCTCGGCGCCAACGGCTACATGTGGAAGATCACGCACAACGTGGTCCACCACACGTATACCAACATCCAGGGGATCGACGAGGACCTCGAGGTGTCGCCGTTGCTGCGCCTCTCGCCCCGGAGCGAGCACCGGCCCATCCATCGGTACCAGCACCTGTATGCCTTCGCGACCTACAGCCTGTCGACCATCTTCTGGGTCTTCGTGAAGGACTACAAATACTTCTTCCAGAAGGACATCGGTCCCTACCAGGACAAGCACCATCCCTGGTATGAGTGGATGGTGCTCTTCCTCGGCAAGTCGATCTACTACGGGTGGGCCATCGTGGTGCCGCTCGTGGTGCTGACCATCCCCTGGTGGCAGACCCTCCTCGGCTACGTGGCCATGAACCTGACCGCCGGGCTCATCTTGGGCGTCGTGTTCCAGCTGGCCCACGTGGTGGAGGGGACCGATCATCCGGCCCCCGATGGCGCCGGGCGGATGGAGCACACCTGGCTGGCGCACGAGATGATGACGACCGCCAACTTCGCACCGGGCAATCGGCTCCTCACCTGGTACGTGGGCGGACTCAACTACCAGATCGAGCACCACCTCTTTCCCAGGGTGTGCAGCGTCCATTACCCCGCGATCCGGCCGATCGTGCAGGAGGCCGCGCGGAAGTACGGGATCCCGTACAACGAAGCGCCGACGCTGTGGGCGGCCATCCGCTCGCACTACCGGACCCTCCGGAAGTTCGGTGCCGGGTACGCCGAAGTGGCCGTACCGATGGCGGCGGCCGTCCCGGAGCCGGCCCTGGGCGTGCCGGTCTAGGCCACCGCGGGATCCGTCGGCCCACACGGGGCGATGCTCGCAGGACGGGCGTCGCCCCGTGGTGCATTGCACTGCATCGATCGTCTTCACACTAGGAAACGACAAAAGAGCGCCGCCGACCCTGCAATACCATCGTCCGCTTGGGTAGCGTTCACGGGTCACGGTGCGACCCTGCACCTCGACCCGCGGGAGGGTTACTTGCTCCTGGCATTGCAGATGGCCGCAACGCTCGCGGCTGCGCCCGTCGTCGCGGCGGACTCGGTCGTGGCGCCACCGGCGCGAATCGAGGTGACGCCGATCCCGGCGTCGCTGGCCCCCGAATGGGCCGATGCCGCACAGCGGCCTCGGGCGATCGTCTACAGCGACCTGTACTACACCCGCCTCAAGATCCACAAGATCGCCAGCTACGCCACGCTGCCGCTGTTCATCGGCGAGTTCATCGTCGGCGAACAGCTGTACCACAACGGCCCCACCGGAGACCAGTCGCTGCTGGGGCTCCACAAGGCGCTCGCGACCGGCGTCGACGGGCTCTTCGTGATCAACACCGTCACCGGCGCGTGGAACCTCTGGGACAGCCGGCACGACCCCGAGGGGCGCACCCGCCGGTGGATCCATTCCGCGCTGATGATCGCATCCGACATCGGTTTCGTCGCCACCGGCGCCCTGGCCCCGAACCACCGGACGTACGCCAACGGCACGTCCGACGCCGGCGCTCACCAGACCGTGGCCATCGCGTCGATGAGCGCCGCACTCGGCAGCTACCTCATGATGCTGCTCTGGAAGGATTGAATGGTCGACCTCCTCGCGCGTGCAGCAGAACTGGCCCGGCCCTGGGCGGACGCCTATAACAACAGCAACACGCTCCAGGTGGGGGTGACGTTCGCGCACATCGGCGGGATCGTGGTGGCGGGCGGCCTGGCGCTCGCCGCCGACCGCTCGACCCTGCGCCTGGCCCGCGCCCCCGCCCCCATTCGTGGACACCACCTCGACGAGCTCGGCGCAGTGCACCGCCCGGTGCTCATCGGGCTGGCGGTCGTCTTCCTGAGCGGCCTCCTGCTCTTCGGCGCCGATGTGGCCACCTATGGTCCCTCGCTGGTCTTCTGGGGCAAGATGGCGCTCATCGTGGCACTCATGGGGAACGGCGCGCTCCTCTCCCGCAGCGAACGGCGGCTGCGCGCCGCGGGCCCGGCCGGCGACCACGACTGGTCGGCGCTCCGGCGGCGGGCCCTGACCAGCATCACCCTCTGGCTTTCCATCGTGCTCGTCGGCGCGATCCTTCCCACCCTGTCCAACATCTCCTCCCGATGAACCACGATCCCCATCCCGATCATCCGTGCGACGCCTGCGCGCGCCCGGATCGGCGCAGCTTCCTCCGCAATGCGACGCTGGCGATCTCCGGCATCGCCCTCGGACTCGGTGCCGCCCCCCGCGAGGCCGCGGCGTGGCCCCTGAGCCTCATCGAGGGACGGCAGAACATGGCCGATCCGGACACGTTCACCTACCCGATCCCGGCCACGGACGGCGCCCAGATCGACAAGACGAATGAGATCATCCTGGTGCGCTACCAGGGCGAGGTCTACTCGTTCAACCTCGCCTGCCCGCACCGGCGCGTGGCCCTTGAGTGGTCCGCGGACCAGAACATCTTCGAGTGCCCGAAGCACCATTCGAAGTACACGCCGGACGGCACCTTCATCTCGGGCCGTGCCACCCGTGGAATGGATCGGTTCGCCATGACACGCAACGGCGGCTCGGTGGTGGTGGATGTCGACAGGATGTTCAAGCAGGACGAAGACCCGGCAGGGTGGGCGGCGGCGAAGCTGGCGGTGTGAGGGAGCCGAGGAACGGTGGGACGGGTCGATCAGATCTCCCAGTTCGACCAGATGACGCCTGTCGGCACCGATGGCTCGGGATGCCCTGCGAGCGTCATCCGCAGGTCGGTCCAGTGCACGGTCCATCCCTGACCGACGAGCCTGCGATAGGCATCGGTGAAACCGGTCTGGCACCGCACGCCCACCCGCTGCAATCCCTCCCGGTGGGCCAGCCACGCGGCACCCGCCAGTGCGGCATCGAGTCCCCGGTCGTCGCGTGCCACCAGCTTGAGGACCCTGAGTTCATCGCTGGCCCGCCCATCGGCGAGCGCCGCGGAGTGGCAGAGCGCGAACGCATCGACGCCCGCGGGACCCTCGACGACCACGGTGTCGCCCAGCGCGAGGTGTTCGGTGAGTTCGATCTCACGACTGAAGTCGACGCCGCCGGCGAGCGCGTCGGTCAGGACGCGACACCCCTCGACCAGCGCTGAGCGGCGCGCGCCTGCGACGGAGAGGCAGAGGGGTTCGGGAGGCCGGCGGCCGACCTCCTTGAGCAGGGTGACCGTCAGGCGGCCGGGCTCGAAGCCGAGGGTGCTGTAGAACCCGATGTTGTCGGCGGTGCGGGGCATCGTTTCGAGGCCCAAGGTACGGACCTCGTGCCGCTGGAGCCAGTCGATCCCTGCCTGCACGATCCGGCGTCCTTCGCCGCGTCCCTGGCGATCGGGCCGCACCGCCAGCGGCCCCATCCAGCCCTCCACGCCGGAACGATGCACCATGTTGAACGCGGCGACCTTTCCCGCGTCGTCGCGCCAGAGCAGCGCTCCCTCCCCGCCATCCTCGATGGCATAGCGCCAGATCATCGGGTTGAGGAACGGCACCCGCATCCCCGCCATCCCGTCCCGTCGGTACCGATCGGTGAACGCGTCGGCGAAGACGCGATTGAGCGCGTCGACGTCGTCGAGCGTCGCGCGCACCGGCCCGCTCAGCGGGGCGGGTTCAGGCCGCCAGGCCATCGCCCGCCTCCCCGGTGTCTTCCGCGACCTGCGCCGCTCCGGCCGCTCCGTCGAACGAGACGCGGAGCACCCGATCGAGCCCGTCCCTGAGCGACTCGATGTGGGTAATGAGGATGACCTGCGGGAACCGGTCCGCCAGTCCGCGGAGCAGGTCGATGACGGCCCCGCGGTGTTCCTCATCCAGCGAACCGAACACCTCGTCCAGCACCAGCAATGACAGCGGCTGCCCCGCGCGATCGGCGATCATCTGGCTGATGGCAAGACGGAGCGCCAGGTTGACGACGTCCTCCTCCCCGCCGGAGATGACCGGCTTGACCTCGCCATCCTCCATCAGCGTGGCCTCATAGTCCTCGTCGAGCTCGAGGTCGGTGTAGCGGCCGTGGGTCAGGTCGGTCAGGAACTGGGACCCGATCTCGGAGAGCTCCGGCCGAAGCTGCGCGTTCAAGTCGGTGCGCAGGTCGCTGAAGGCCCGATCGAGTTCTTCCCGCAGGAGCTGCTCGCGCCGGACGGACTTGACCTCCTCCGCGCGCGCCGTCCGTTCCTCCCGTCGCTGCTGCACCCGGCGCCGCTCCTCCATCGCGCTGTCCCACGCAAAGCGGCCCCGCTCGGATCGCAGGCGCGCCTCCTGCCGCTCCCGCTCCGCTCCCTCCACCGTGGCGCGGGCCGCGACATACGCCGCCTCGCTGAATCCGGACCCCTCGAGCAGCGCCTTCACCGCCTTTGCCTGCGCCTCGAGCTCGCTCAAGGCGCGCTCCGCGGACTCCGCCTCGGTCACCAGGGCCTCCGCCCGCGCCGCCGACGCCCGAAGCTGCGCCGCCTCGACCTCCATCGGCCCGAGCAAACGGACCTGATCGCGCACTTCGCGGTGCCGCACGGCGTCATAGGCCACCGCCGGTCCCGCCATCAGGGCCTCCAGGTCGGTGATGCGCTGGTCGAGTTCGCCCCGCTCGCGGACCAGGCCCGGCCGCTCCTGGGCCCGGGCCTGCAGGCGCACCTGCTCATCGGTGAGTTCCCGGAGCTCCCGCTCCAGCTCGACCCGCGCCCGCTCGGCCTCCACCAGCTCCGACGGCTCCTGCTTCAACTGCGCCTCACGCTGGCGATAGTACTGGCCATTCGAGGTGATGCCCTCGAGCTGCCGCGTCACGACGCCAAGCACCTCGTCGTAGTGGTCTCCGAGCGGACGGCTGCAGGTGGGACAGATGCCGGCGGCGCCGGCGGCGTCCAGCTTTTCCTTCTGCTCCCGTGCCGCCTCGTACTGTTCCAGGAGATCGCGCAGCTTGGTCTGGGCATCCTGCTTGTCACGCACCCAGGCGCTGCGAAGTTCATCCAGCGCACTCACACTCACCTCAAGACGCGCACGGAGCACAGCCGCCCGGGCCGCGACCTCGCCCAGCACGGCATCGGCGGGAAGCTGGTCCAATCGCCGCACGATCCCGTCGCGCGCCTTCCGCACCTCGGCAAGGGTGTTGACGGCACCGCTGCGAACGACGTCGGCCTCCGCCAGCTGGTCCAGTGATTCCAATTCGGTACGCAGTCCGGCCAGCGGCGCCAATGCCGCCTCGAGTGGTGCCAACCGGGTGCGGGCGCCGACGGCCTCCGCCATCTGGCGGTCCAATCCCTGGAACCGGGTCCGCGCCTCGGACACCTTGTGCTCGGCCAACTTGAGGTCGCCGGCGAGCGCGGTGACCCGGTCGCGCTGGGCGCCGAGCGCGGCGGCGATCGGTGTGACCTCGGCCAGCCGGGCCTCCGCGATGGCAAGCGCCTGCTCCGCGGCCGCCGTCTCCGCCACCGCGGCCTCCAGGCGCGCCCCCGCCCGCTGTTCGTCGGCATCGATCGCCGCCGGATCGGGGAGGCCGGACTCCAGGGCCAGCACCGTCGCCTTCAGCTTGGTGCGCTCCTCCTTCAGCAGGTCCTGTGCATCCCGAAGCTTCTCGTACCGGAGCACGCGGTTCAGGAACTCCGCTCGCGCGGGGCCGGTCAGCTCCGCCATCACGGCGAGCTCCTTCTGGCCCGTGAAGTAGGTGTTGAAGAACTCGGAGCGGACCATCCCGAGGAGGTGCTCCAGGCGTTCCGTCACCGCCGACACTGAATTCGCGATCGGCGCCGACTCGCCGTCCTGGAAGAGCTCCGCCCCGGTCAGGGTCCGGACCACCCGATACTGGTGCGCACCGAGGACGAAGTCGAGTTCGACCCGGACCGGGGACCGCGGCGGGGCGCCGCGCCTGCGGATCGAGTCCTTGTTGCCCCGGACCGCCGGTACCCCGTAGAGCGCGAAGGCGATCCCTTCCAGCAACGTCGACTTCCCCGCCCCGTTGGGTCCGATGATGCCGGTGAGTCCCGGCCCCAGGACGATCTCCGTGTCGGCGTGCTGCCGAAAGTTGACGAGTTGCAGGCGCGCGATCTGCATCAGGCGCCCTCCTCATCCCGCTCGGCCGCGGCCACGAGCTCATCGCCCAGGCGGACGAACGCCTCCCGGTCGAGCTCGCCGGGGAGCGGGCGCCCGTGCAGGTACCCGTGCACGATGTCACCCAGGGTGGCACGCTTCCCGGGCGTCCCCACGCCGGTGGTGCGGGATGGTTCCGGCCGCCGAAGGTCGAGCTGGAAGTGAAGGGCCTCGGCGCGATACTCCCGAAGCTTGGCGTGATCGAGGTCGCGCCCCACGTGGCGGGGGATGTCACGCACCACCAGCCGCACGATCTGCTCCGCGATCCCGCCGGCGATCCCCTCGATCCGCTCGGCGATGAGCCGATCGACGTCGGCACTGGCGAGCCCCGTCGCGTCGATGGGCGGGAGATCGAACACCCGGCGTGCCAGCGGGATCGCCTGGGGTTGGACCTGGCCGGTCCGGAGATCGACGAGCAACCACCCCTTCCCACCGCCGCCCTGCCGCCCCTTCCGTCGCGCCGACTCCTCGGCCAGTTCGCCCCAGGGATTCGAGCTCACGTAGTCCAGGGAGCCGGAGTACCAGACCCGCGGCGTCACCTGGGTCTGGACGTGATAGTGGCCCAGGGCCACGTAGGTCCAGCCGTCGACGGCGTAATCGTCGGGGGTGAGCAGCGCCCCGCCGTACTCCGCACTGCTCCGATCGGCGGGGAAGATCCCCTCGACCTCGCCGTGGAGCACCAGGACCTGAAAGAGCTCGTCTCCCTCCGGACGAAGCGAGGGGCGCGGCGTGGCCATCAACGATTGATGGGGCACCGCCAGCACGCTGAGGCCCCCTTCGGGGTACACCAGGCGGCGGGGACCGTCGGCGGCGACATCGACGCCGATCTCGGTCAGGAGCTTGAGGATCGATCCCGTTTCGGAGGAGCGCGGCGTGTCGTGATTGCCGGCGACGACGATGACCGGCGTGCGGGGGAGGGCTTCGCGCAGCCGCTGGAACTGGCGGAAGGCAAAGACGAT
Source organism: Gemmatimonadales bacterium (assembly GCA_035693225.1). Taxonomy (GTDB): domain Bacteria; phylum Gemmatimonadota; class Gemmatimonadetes; order Gemmatimonadales; family GWC2-71-9; genus CAMLHU01. Next base: position 7,784 of record DASSGV010000039.1, read on the forward strand.
GGCGGCGTTGGTGGGACGGACGGAATGGAAGAGGTCACCGGCGACGATGACGCAGTCGGGCGCCGCCGCGATGACCCCGTCCACGGCGGCGCGGAAGGCGCTGGCGACGTCGGCTTCACGTTGGTTGATGCCGGAGGAGTTCTGGCGATGGTACTGCCGGAAGCCCAGGTGGAGATCGGCCAGGTGGGCGATGCGCACGGGTAAAGAATAGCGGGCGGGAGAGCGGGCGGAAAGCGGGCAGGCAGTGGGCGAAGAGCGGGCGGGACTATCCTTGGCCCGGGAACCGTCCCGAGCACCGCGAGGGACCTTGCTCGCACCTGCGGAGGCCCGTTGATGGCGAGTTGATCCAACCGGCACAGTATCCTGCGAGCCTATGAACCGCTACTGGGTCTACCTGCTTGCGAGCCGATCCCGGCGCCTCTACGTCGGCTCGACCTCGGACATCCTGCGGCGCCTGATCCAACATCGGGCGGGCATCGGCGCGGAACACTGCCGGAAGTACGCGATTGGCAAACTGGTCTACTTCGAAATCGCCACCACCCACCGCGAGGCGCTCACTCGGGAACGACAGATCAAGTCATGGAGCCGCTCGAAGAAAATCGCCCTCATCGAAAGTGTGAACATGGATTGGCGGGACCTCGCCGCCGACTGGCTTCCCGCACAGGCCGGGTAGGTCCCTCACTGCGCTCGGGACGGTTTCGGTGCGCTGAAAGCCGCGGTTCAGGGTCCCCGGCCTCCCGCGCGCTCACCCGCCGTATGGATCTCCGCCCCCCTTGACCGGCGTCACTCCCCGGCGCGCCGTGCCGGTCTCCCGCTCCACCGTCGTGCCGAGTTGGGCCTTGAAATACGCCAGCACCCGCTCCGGCCGGGTGCGGCGGGTGGCGTGGAGCGCGCGGCGCACGTCGTCCTCCCGGCGGCCGTGGACCAGCTCGGCCACGGCATCGCGCGCGATGGCGCGGTCGAGCGCCTTGAGCTGATGCGCCACCGCATCCGCGAACGGGAGTTCGGGCACCGGCGGGAAGCGCTCCACGCCCTCACGCCCGGAGAGCACCGCCGGACGCGGGAAGCGCACGAAGATCGGCTGGGTGAAGTGCGGATGCCGGAGCATCAGCTCCCCCTTGGGGAGTGCGGCGAGCTTGCTCTTGACCGCCGGTGAGAGCGTGGAGTACGCCGGCATCGAGAGCTCGTCGCTGTCCATCCGACCGTACACCGCCGTCCCCGCGTTCCCCACCACCCGCCGCTGCACCTGACTCCGGAACTGCTGGGCGCTGAACAGCACGAGCCCCAGGTAGCGTCCGCGCTCGGAGAGATCGAGCAGCATCTTGCGCACGTAGGTGTCCGGTCCGTCGCCCGGGGCGTACTTGTTCAACTCGTCGACGAACACCACGACGTGATCCACGCCGAGGTCCCGGCGCTCGAGGTGCTCACGCAGCTTGGAGACCACCCGCGCGAAGACGAGGTCCTGGGCCAGCGGGTCCACGCCGGCCACATCCACCACCAGCGTGCTGCGATCGCGAAAGCGTCCCCACGGAAGGTCGCTGGCCGGGCCGTCGTCGGTGACCAACCCCTTGGCGCGGGTGCTGATGTTGCCGAGCCGGTTCCGGACCTTCCGGATCGTGGCCACGTGGTGCGTACGCCAGACCTCGGCGCGTCCGAGCGCCTCGACGTAATCGAAGATGGCCCGGAAGAACTCCTCGAGATCGGCAAAGGTGTTGACCAGGAAGGGACCATCCCGGAGCTGACGGTCCTCGAACTCCTTCCCCACGACCCGATCCGCCAGGAAATCGATGAACGCATCCGCCTTGGCGTCGATGTCGTCCTTGTTGAGCAGGACCTCGGCATAGTCGAGCACCTCGCGGAGCCCCCACACCAGCGGTTCGGTGCGGGCGGCGAGCGCTTCGTGGGTGCGGAGCGTGTTGAGGTTGACGCCATCGGCCTTGTAGGGCGCGTACACCGTCACGTCGTCGAAGGGCGTCGGTGTAAGGCCAAGGCGCCCGTACAGCCGTCGATCGGCGTCGGTCAGGTCGCCGGGTTGGTCGAGGAAGCAGAGGTCAGGGCCCTTCACGTTGAAGCAGACCGCCGCGACCGACCCCTTGTGCGCCGGGAACTTCTGGAAGATCGATGCGAGCAGGAACTCGACCGCACTCGTCTTGGTGGCGAGCCCGGATACCCCGGTGATGTTGAGGTGGGCCGCTTCAGGGCCGAGGAGGAAGTCCGCGTCGAGGAAGACCGGCGCCTCGAGCCCGGCGGCGGTGTAGACGCCGACCGGGACGCCCGTGGGTTCATCGCCGAGGGTAAAGGCGTCCATCCGGAGCGCGGCGACCACGTCCGCATCGGTGGCCAGGTGCACCGCGCCCAGCGGCACCGGCTGGAGCGGCTCTTCCGGCTGCTGGCGGAGCACCGCCGCCTGCCAGAGCCGGATCTCCGGGCGCTCCGAGGGTGTCAGGCCGGTGCGTGCCGGGTCGCCATCGGCGCCGATGACGTCGTGGAGGGGGGTGACCAGGTCGGAATATGCGAAGGCGTCGGTCACCACGCCCCATACGACGCGATCATCCCCTTCGACCCGGACGATGGCGCCGATCCCCACCGACGACAGGCGCGCCGTCCAGAAGAAGAACTGGTGCGGCGTGCTGGGCTTGAGTTCGGTGGCGACGACTCGACCGATGGTGGCGGGCATGTGGAGGAATCTAGCGTCGGGAGAGAGATGACGGTGAAAGGTGAACGGTCAACGGTGAACAGGGCAGATCTCGACCAAATACGGAGCGTCATCCCGAACACCCTGATCTGTCATTCCGAGCGGAGCAACCTGCCCTGAGCCTGCAGAAGGGAGGGACCTTCCCCGCGCGCTCCGGAAGACCGCAACCCAGGTCCCTCGGTCGCTACGCTCCCTCGGGATAACAGATCGATGGGTGGCACGCACACACATTGTCATCCCGAGCACAACCACTGTCATCCCGAGCGGAGCGAGGGACCTGCTCCGAGGTCATCAGGAGAACGCGATCTGTCATCACGAGCAGAGCAGCCTGCCCTGAGCCTGCCGAAGGGAGGGATCTTTCCACGATCACCTGCACGATTGACGGAACGTTGATCCCCGCGCGCCAATATGAAGGTCATGCGACCGACTCAGTTCTTCGTCTACATCGCGGCGAGCCAGAGCAAGGTGCTCTACACCGGCGTGACAAACGACCTGAAACGTCGTATGTCCGAGCACAAACGCGGTTTGGTCGCCGGGTTCACCAAGCAATATCGCGTGCGTCGCCTCGTGTACTTCGAGACGTGCACGTACATCCGTGACGCGATCGCACGAGAAAAACAGATCAAGGGGTGGACCCGTGCCAAGCGTGTTGCGCTGATCGAGTCGGTGAACCTCCCCTGGATCGATCTGGCGGAGCATTGGCCGATGAGCTGAGTAGCAGGTCCCTCGCTGCGTTCGGGATGACAGTGTATTTGTGCGCCATCCACTGATCTGTCATCCCGAGGGAGTACAGCGACCGAGGGACCTGAGGCGCAGTCTTCCGACGCGGACCGGTCAGGTCCCTCGCTGCGCTCGGGATGACAGATTGGGGTGCTCACGATGACAGTGTTGGGGCCCGGGATGACAGTGTTGACGCTCGGGATGACAGATCGGGGTGCTCACGATGACAGTGTTGACGCTCGGGATGACAGATCGGGGTGCTCACGATGACAGTGTTGGCGTTCGGAATGACAGTGTATTTGTGCGCCATCCACTGATCTGTCATCCCGAGGGAGTGCAGCGACCGAGGGACCTGGGGCGCAGTCTTCCGACGCGGACCGGGTCAGGTCCCTCGCTCCGCTCGGGATGACAGTCTTGACGCTCGGGATGACACTCCGTGTTTGGTCGAGATCTACCCCCTCTCCCGCAGGGAGAGGGGCCGGGGGTGAGGGTTCAGTCTCAGGCGGACAGAAGGTGAGGCAGGGCTGGGCTCCGCCCGGTTCACCGTTCACCTTTTACCGCTCACTTCGTAGATACCGCTCCACATCGTGGATCCCATAGAGCAGCCGATCCCAACGCGCGTCCGGCGTGCTGACCGGCGCCCGCTCGGCCAGCAGCCATCGGGAGATCTCGTCGGCACGCGGGGTGACCTCCTCGGACGGCGCGACCTCGACCCGCACCAATCCATACAGCAGATCCTTCCCCTCCCACGGCCAGAGCCGGAGCGCCCAGCTGTGCACCGGCGCCCGCACCCGCGATGCCGGGCGGAACACCGACGAACGGGCGCGCGCCGGCAGTCGCAGGTAGGTCTCCAGGTCCTGTCCGGCAAAGGGGAGCGAAGCGTGACTCTTGATCACGCCGATCATCCGCGCGTCTGCGGCCCACTCGGGCGACTCGGTGAGCGAACCATCCACCACGAGCCAATCGGCGGACGCGGCGCGGAAGGCGCGCCCGACCTCACGCTCGAGCTCCCCCCGCCGCCGTTCCACCGCCGCGCGCGCCAGGACGAGATCACCGATCGGATGCGGGGCCTCATCAGCGGAGAGCGCGAGGGTAGTCCAGCCGTCGAGCGCTGCCCCCGCCAATGCGAGCGCCTCGGGGCGTCCGATCACCACCCGGTCGCGACGGACCACGGCGGTCCGGAACCGACGCCCCTCCCGGAGCCGCACCGCAGCAGCGACATCGGCGACGACCAACGGCGAGACCCCCGCCGATGCCACCGGTTCCCACTGCTGGACGCCGTCGAGGAATGCGACGGGCCCCGGCCAGGGCACGTCGTCGTCGCCCAGGGGATGTGCGGTGAGCGGCCCAGGCTCGATCAGTTCGGCAGGGTGGATGGCCGCCTGCTCGGCGCGGCCCTCGCTCGCTTCGGGAATACTGCGCGCGGGAGCGAGACCCGCCCCGCCGAGTGCGCGGCGGAGCGCCGCAATGGCGGTGACGCGGGGAATGACGGCGGTGACGATCAGGGGGACTCGTCGAGCTGCGGCACGTTCAACAGCCAGAATCCGGCGAGCCGCTTCTTGGGATCGACCTCGACCAGCAGGCGGTCGGCGACGCGCACCACCTCGACCTGGCGCTTGGTGCCGATCCGGAGGTGCAGCACATCGTGATCGGGGTTGGCCGCGACGGAGAGCGTGGTGTCCACCTCGAGCGAGGCGATCCCGGGTTGCGATGCACGAGGCGGGAGCACCACCTGCGCATCCCGGGCCGGGAGGGGGGCCACGAGGCCCTCGACCTCGGTGACCTCCGGCCACACCACGATGTCCAGGCCGCGCAGCACTCCGCCGGCCACGTCCACCACGGCGATCGACCCTTCGTCGTCGGTGAGTTCGACGGTGCCGGTGAGACCGGTCTTCCGGGACACGCCGGCGATGGCGCCGGAGAGGATGTCGGTCTCGGCATCCCAGCGCCACTGCAGCGACGGCAGCGGGCCGGTCAGGGGCTCGGTGCGGGCATCGAGGTTCATCGTGGCCCCTCTACGCCGCGCGCTGGGCGGCGAGCTTGTGGATGAATCGGAGAACGCGGTCGAGCGCCGCGTCGAGATCCCGGTCGCCGGCGGCGTAGCTCAGGCGCACCCAGCGGTCGTCGCCGAACGCCGCGCCGGGCACCAGCGCCACCCCTTCCTCCTGCATCAGGCGCTCGCAGAAGCCGAGGCCGCCCTTGACGTCTCCGCTCACGACGCCATCGACGCGGAAGAAGAAGTAGAAGGCCCCCATCGGCTCGACGAACTCGACGCCGGGCGCCTCGGCACGGAAGCGCTGGACGACGTGGTCCCGACGTTTCCGGAATGCCGCCACCATCCGCTGGACGTCCTGCTCCACCCGCGGGTCGGTGAACGCGGCGGTGGCGGCGAGCATCGCCGGATGGTTGGCACCGGTCGTCGTGTGCGATTGGAGCGCCGCCATCGCCTTGGCCAGGTGGGCCGGAGCGAGCGCCGCACCGATGCGCCAGCCGGTCATCGCGTATGCCTTGCTGGCCCCCGTCACGATGACGACGCGCTCGAGCAGGTCGTCGGAGAGGTCGAGGAAGGACGGTGCGGGCGTGCCACCATAGTTGATGCGACGATAGATCTCGTCGCTGATGACCCACACCTTGTGCCGTGCAGCCCACGTCGCGATGGCCTTGAGCTCCGAGAGGGTGTACATCGACCCGGTCGGATTGCAGGGCGAGCAGAGGATGATCCCCCGCGCCCGCTCCGAGTGCGCCTCCAGGTCCTTCACACTCACCTTGAGTCCCCACTCCGGATCGCCGGGCACCAGCACCGGCTCCGCCCGCGCCAGGTGGACGATCTGCGGATACGACACCCACGCCGGCGAAGGGATGAGGACCCGATCCCCCGGACCGAAGAGCGCAAAGCAGGCGTTGAAGATCGACTGCTTCGATCCCGAGCTCACCACGATGTGATCGGCGTTGACCGCCCGACCGCCGGAGAGGAGCGAGAGCTGCTGCGCAATGGCGCTGCGGAGGTCGAGGGTGCCGATATTGGGCGGATAACGGGTGTAGCCCTTGCGGATCGCGTCGATGCCAGCCTCGGCCGCCACCGCGGGGGTGTCGAAGTCGGGCTCCCCCACGCCGAGGTCGATCACGTCCTCACCGGCGGCCTTGCGGCGCTTCGCCTCGGCGCTGATGGCGACCGTCTCGCTGGCCTTCAGGAATTCCAGGTTGGGTGACAATGGATCGGGCATCGGCTCGATTCGCACGGATCGGGGGAACGTGGCGTCGGAACGCGAAAGCTCCGCAACGTGGCGGGCCGTGTCAACCGCGACCTTGGACGGCGGCGCGGGCGAGTGTACTTTCCCCGCCCCGCTGGAACGCGGGAACATCTTTGACAACCGAGGGTGGCGTGGCTGGATTTGCGGAGTTGCACCTGACCGGCGCCCTGGGCGCCGCACTGGAGTCATTGGGATACCGGGCCGATGCCGCGGAGGTCCGCGACGTGGTCCCCACCGCAGCGCGAGGCCATAACCTCGTGCTGGTGGCCCCGCCATCCGCCGTCCACTCGGTCCCTGCCCTTGCCGGTGCGGTGGCGCACGCTGCCGCCGACGGCGAGGGGTTTCGGCTCCTGGTGCTGGCACCCGAATCGGGGATCGCCGGGTTCCGCCGCGCCATCCTCCCGTTCGCCGAGGCCGCCGGACTCCGCCTCCACGCCGGCTCCACCCCCGCCCGCGCCGCCCGACGCCTCCGCGACGGTTCCGCTGACGTCCTCATCACCACCCCCGACAACGCACTCGCGCTGCTCGAACGCTCGGCCCTCAAGGGCACGGCGCTTCGGACCCTTTTCCTCGCCTGGCCGGAGCAGTTCGCCGAGGTCGATGCGCTGGCGCCCCTGATGGGTGAGGTGCCGAAGGACACCCAGCGGATCATTCATACTGCCGCGCCGGAACAGGTGACCGAGCTGGTCGAGCGGTATGCGCGTCGAGCCCATACCGTCGGCGTCGACTCGAACGCCGTACCGGTGACGCCGCTTCCCGGTACTGTGCGGACCGTCATCGTGGCGGAGTCGGGGCGGGACGAGGCGCTCCGTGCCGTCGTCGAGATGCTCGACCCCGAGACCATCAATGTCTGGGCCGCCGATGAGGGCGCGTGCGCCGACGCCGCCGGGGCGCTCACTGCCGTCGGTGCCATCGCGACCGTCTCGACCGGTGACGCGGCGGCGGGCGGCTTGGTGATCGCCTATGACCTGCCGACGCGACCGCGATTGGAACAACTGATGACGGCCGGCGAAGTGGTGGCGCTGGTGCCACCGCACGCCGAGCCGTGGTTTGCGGGGCTGGTGCGGACCCGCCGTCCGCTCCGGCTGAACGACGTACTCGACAAGGCGCAGGGAGAGGCCGCTCGGCGTCGGGGGCTCGTGTCCGCCCGGATCGAGGGCGGCGTGGCTTCCGGGGCACTCTTTGCCTTGGCGCCCCTCTTCGAGCGGTATGACGGTGCCGCGGTGGCGGGAGCGCTTTACGAACTGTGGTGCGCCGCCGGAACCGCGCAGCCTGCGGTCGCGGCGGCGCCGGTCGTGATGCCGGCGAGCGAGGTCGGCAAGATGTGGGTGGGGGTCGGATCGATCGACGGGGTGACCCCGAACGACCTCGTGGCGGCGCTCGTCAAGGACTTGAAGTTCGAGCGGTCGCGGATCGGCAAGATCGAGATCCGGGAGAAGTTCTCGCTGGTGGAGCTCCCCGCCACCGACGTCGAGAGCGTCGCCGCGGGGTTGACGGGCAAGAGTGTGCGGAAGCGGCGGGTGGTGGCGCGCGCCGATCGTGGTGCCACACCCCGGGGCGATGCCCCGCGGGGTGCCCGCCCTCCCAGGAAGCCCCGCCAGTAGGGGCGCAGCATGGCGCCCCCGTACGGCGCGGCGCGGGTGCCGGATGGAACGCCGACGGGCCACCCAGCGGGGTGGCCCGTATGGCCTGCGGTACTGACACATCGCGCGAGCGATCGATGCGCGCGCGGCGCGCTCCCTACTTCTTCTTGTTGACCATGTCCTTGAGCGCCTTGCCGGCCCGGAACACCGGCGCCGTCGAAGCCTTGATCGTGATCGACTTGCCGGTCTGCGGGTTGCG
>DASSGV010000040.1:0-14488 GCA_035693225.1 Gemmatimonadales bacterium
AACGTCACCGCCGTATCCCCGTACCGCCTGGTGTCGTCTCCGTCGAGCGTGAGCGTGGCGGCGTGCTCCACGGAGAATATCCGGGCAAATGGGCAGCGCCGGAAGAGGGTGACAAGTTCCTCGGCGTGCGAGGTGGCATAGGGCGGGTCGGCAAAGGCGACGTCGAACGCCCCGGGCGGGAGCCGCTCCGCGAACCGCATCGCCTCGACCGGGTGGACGGTGGCCTGCGCCTCGACGCCGAGCGCTGCGAGGTTGTCCCGAAGGGCGGCCAGGGAGCGCCGATGGCGCTCGACGAATTCCGCGGTCGTGGCGCCGCGCGAGAGCGCTTCGAGCCCCAGGGCGCCGCTCCCGGCAAAGAGATCGAGCACCCGCGCACCGGGGATCGCCGCACCCAGGATGCTGAACCACGCCTCCCGGACGCGATCCGCGGTGGGACGGACCTGGTCGCCGGTCGGCATCGCGATGCGGCGTCCGCCGAAGGTGCCGGAGATGATGCGCATGCTAGGAGCGGGCGAGGAGCGGGCAAAAAGCGGGCGAGAAGCGGGCGAACAGCGCGCTGCGGGTGGGAAGCGGGCGAAAAGCGGGTGAGAAGCGGGCGGATCGTGACCGGCCCGCTGTATGCTCGCTGTCCGCCCGCTGCATGCCAGCCGCCCGCTTCTGGCCCGCTTTTCGCCCGCTGTTCACCGTGCCCGCTCTCCCGCACTCATCGCCACCACCCGCGCCTGCAACGCCGTCCGTCCCTGGAAGACATTCTCCTCCAGCCGGAACGCGACATCGAGCGGTGCATCGAGCCGAGGCGCCCGATCGGCCCAGCCGAAGCCGATGGCCTCCAGCCGGGCCTCTCCTTGGGTGAGCAGGAGCTTCACATGGTTCCCGCCCACCTTCCGCGCATCGACCGCCCGGACGCCGCGCACCCCGAACACCGGCCCGGCGTTGCCGAGCCCGCAGGGTTCCAGGTGACGGATGGTGCGTTCCAGGTCGGCGGTGGCATCGGAAAGATCCAGGATCAGGTCGACCCGCTGTTCCGGCCCGAGGTCTGCGGGGACCAGCTGCTCGCGCGCCAACGCGTTGAATCGTTCCCGGAAGGCGCCGACCTGGTCGCGACGGATGGTGAGACCCGCCGCCATCCGGTGTCCACCGTAGCGCTCGAGCAGGTCGCCGCACGCCGTCAGCGCCGCGTGCAGGTCGAAGCGCGAAATGCTCCGGCCACTGCCCCGCCCCGTTCCCCCTTCGAGCGCCACTAGGAATGTGGGTCGGCCATACCGCTCCACCACCCGACTCGCGACGATCCCGACGACGCCGGGATGCCAGTCCTCCGCCGCCAGCACGAACGCCGCGTCGCGCTCCGGATCGGCGTCGCGCTCCACCTGGGCGATGGCCTGGTCGAGGATCCGCTGGTCGAGCGCCTGGCGCTGGACGTTGATCCGCTCCAGTTCCTGCGCGAGCGTGGCCGCCTCGTGCCCGTCGTCGCTCAACAGGAGTCGCACGCCGTCCGCCGCGGCGCCCAGTCGGCCCACCGCGTTGAGCCGCGGCCCCAGCACGTATCCGAGGTGGCTGGCCCGGATCTCCTTCCCCTCGAGGCCGCCCGTGTGGATGAGTGCGCGGAGGCCCGGCCACCTGGAGTTCGGCAGCAGCTTGAGGCCGTGGCGCACCAACACCCGGTTCTCGCCGGTGAGCGGCACCAGGTCGGCCACGGTGGCGAGTGCGACGAGGTCGAGGAAATGGAACGGGAGCGCCGCCGGCAGGCCGAGTGCCGGAACCAGCGCCTGCACCAGCTTGAAGGCGACGCCGGTGCCGCAGAGGATCCTGGCCTCGGAGGTATCATCGGGCCGCTGCGGATCGACCACGGCGGTGGCGTCGGGAAGCTCCGGTCCGGGGATGTGATGGTCGGTGACGATCACCGCGAGCCCCGCGTTCCGCGCGGCTCGGACGGTCTCGACCGCGGTGATGCCGCAATCACAGGTGATGATGAGCGAGGCACCTGCATCGATCGCCGCCCGGAGACCGGTGGGCCCGAAGTCGTAGCCGTCGGTCATCCGATGCGGGACGAACGGCACCACCCGCGCATTCGCGGCACGGAGCACCCGGGTCAGGAGCGCCGTGGCGCACTGCCCGTCGACGTCGTAATCGCCGTGGACGAGGATGGTCGCGCGTGTACCGATCGCGTGAACCACCGCGTCAACAGCCGCGTGCATTCCCGCGAGCGCGTAGGGATCGGAGAGTCCGTCGAGCGCGGGCCTGAGGAATCGTCGCGCCGGATCAACGTGGGCAAAGCCCCGCTGGACGAGCAGCTCCGCCAACGGCAGCGGCAACGACAGCTGGGTGGCGAGCTCGCGGGCCAGTGCCGGATCGGCCGGAGGTGCCACCACCCAACGGAGCGGCGGCACCGGAAAACGGCTCACGAGGGTGGCGGCGGTCATCGGGGAAGGATACCGGGTGATGTCAGGACCGCGTCATCCTTCCGCCGCCACCCGGTACAGGATCACGCCGCACGATTCACAGGGATCGGCCAGCAGCCCGCCCGAGAGCGCCGCCCGCCTGCTGGTGGGGACGGCGGTGCGGCAGGCGCTGCAGCTCACCCCCACCAGCGCCACGACCACGGCGCGCTTCCGCGAGTTGAAGAGCCGTTCGTACCGGACCCGGAGCGGCTTCTCCACCGCCTTGGCGGCGGCCTCCCGCGCCGCCAGTGCCGCCGCGCGCTCGGCCCCCAGTGCAGTCCGCCTGGCGGCCACCGCCTCGCGCGCCTCGGACTGCCCGGCGCGCATCTCCGCCACCTGGGCCGCGGCGAGCTTGGCCCGTTCATCGGCCAGGGTCACGGCATCGGCGGCCTTGACCCACTCCCCTTCCTCCCGCTTGACCACCGACTGCGCCAGGTCGAGCTCGGCCATCAGCGTGGCCGCTTCCTTCGGGTTCCGCACCGTTTCCAGGCGCTGGCGCCGCCGGTCGTTGAGCTTCTTGTAGCTCTCGATCCGCTGCTCCAGTTCATCGCGCCGCGCACCGGCATCCTTCGCCTCGCGCTCCGCCTGCGCCGCCTTGCCGGCGGCCCCGGCCACTTCCCGCTCCAGCGCGGCATCTTCTTCGTCGAGCTCGAGCGCACGGACGTCGAGTTCGATGAGGGCAAGGTCGTTGGCCTGCAGGTCGAGGAGCTTGACGAGATCGTCGGTCATTGTGGGTCGCTTTATGTGAGAGTCAGGAGCTTGAAGTCAGGAGTCTGGAGCTTGGAGTCTGGAGTCGGTGTTCGTGGCCTGCCGTCAGCGCCGACCGGCGCGGCGGAGGGGGCGGCGCTGCCATTCGTTGGGAAATCGGCGCTGGAGCTCGGTGCGCATCTCTTCCTTGTGGCGAAGGAGCGCCTCGACCTCGTGGGGAGTGGCGATATCGATCTGCGCCTGCAGCGCATCGAACTGCCGGAGGAACGGCCGGGCCTCGAGCGCCTCGCGGGCCGCCTCGTACACGTCGCCGGCGTGCTCCGCCTCGCCGTGCATACTCCCCTTCAGCTCCTGCCACACCAGCTGAGCGCCGTCGGAGAGGGCCTCGGGAAGTGCCGCGCCCGCCAGGAGCTGTGCGAAGACTTCGCGATACTCCGGCCGCTCGAACCACTCCGGCTTGATGCCGTCCTTTCTCGCGCGCGCCGCCCATTCGTCGCTGGCGAGGAGGACGCCGAGCAGGTTGCGCTCGGAACCGAAATGGCGGGCGGCGTGTGGCGAGTGGGAGCGCGGCTGAGACCCACGAGGCGCCTCGGGCCGATGAGGCGGGTACGCCGCCGCCTCTCCCGGTCGCCCTCCGTCCCTGCGTCCCTGCGCGCCTCTGCCCTTTGCGATCTCGGCCTCCAGCACCTCACGCCCCACCTTGGCGCGCTCGGCCACGGTGCTGAGGTAGAGCTCGCGGGTGATCGGATCGCTGGTGGCGCGGATCGTCGGCAGCAGCCGGTCCAGCGCCTCGCGACGATGCTCCACGTCCGCGAACCACCCCTTCCGCTCCAGCATCCTGATCTTGAGCTCGATCACGTCCTCGGCATCCTCCAGCACCTGGCGCAACGCCTCGACCCCCTTGGTCACCACCAGCGAGTCGGGGTCCTCGTCGTCGGGCAGCGTCGCCACCCGGACGCGGACCCCGTGGCGCAGGAGTTCATCCGCCGCGCGGAAGGCGGCGCGCAATCCCGGCCCGTCGCTGTCGTAGAGCACCGTCACCGCGGGGGTGAATTTCCTGAGGAGCGCCGCCTGCCGATCGGTGAGCGAGGTGCCGAGCGGCGCCACCACATTCTCGACGCCGGCGAGGACCGGCCGGATGGTGTCGAAGTACCCTTCGACCAGGATGGCCAGCTCTTCCTTGCGGATGGCCTGCTTGGCGGCGTGGAGGTTGTAGAGCATCTCCCCCTTGTGATAGACCGGGGACTCGGGAGAGTTGAGATACTTGGGCTCGCCGGTCCCCAGGATCCTCCCGCCGAACGCCACCACCCGCCCGCGCAGATCGTGGATCGGGATGAGCAGCCGCTTGTGGAAGCGAGGTCCCACCGAACCGTCCTGTCGCTCGGCGGTGAGCCCCGCTTCGAGGAGGATCGGCGCGGAGATGCCGAGGGCCGTCATCGCCTGCTGGAAGGCGGCACCCGCCGGGGCGTACCCGAAGCCGAGCTCGGTCGACTGCTCCGGCGTGATCCCGCGACCTGCGACATACGTGCGCGCCGTCGCCGCCTCGGGAAGTTCGCGGAGCTGGCGCTGGAACCAGTCGTGCGCGGCGGCGACGGCGGAATAGAGGGGCTCCCGCGGATCGGGACCGGCGCGTTCGGTGGTCTCGGGGATCACGATGCCGCTCTTGGCCGCCACCGCGCGCACCGCACTCGGGTAGTCCATCCCGAAGCGCTTCATCAGGTAGGTGAAGACATCGCCGCTCTCGTGGCAGACGAAGCAGTAGTACATCGCCCGCTTCGGCACCACCGCAAAGTTGCGGTTGGTGCCCCCGTGAAAGGGACAGGGCCCGCGGTAATCCGTGCCCGTGCGCTTGAGCTCGACCGACTCGCCGATGATCGACACCAGGTCGGCGGTGTCGCGCACCTGCTCGATCACCTCATCCGGGATCCGGCTCACGAGGTGAACTCCGCCACCGTGACGCCGGTGCCACCCTGATTCCTCGGCGCAAAGGCGAACGCCTTGACCCGCCGGTCGGCCTTGAGCACGCGCTGCACCCGCGCCCGCACGACGCCGGTCCCCATCCCGTGGATGATCCGGAGGAAGGGCGCCTCGCCGAGGACCGCCGCATCGATCGCCGCACTGGTGACCGACTCGGCCTCGTCCCCGGTCATGCCGCGGAGGTCAATTTGAGAGCCGGGAGCCTGGAGTCTGGAGTCGGGAGAGGCGGGGCGTGTGACCTGCGACGTGCGACCTGCGACGTGAGAGCCAGGAGCCGAGAGTCTGGAGTCGGGAGAGGTGACGCGTGTGACCCGCGACGTGCGACCTGCGACGCGCTCCAGTTCGCCACCGCCCACAGTCAATCGCATCGCCCCCGCCGCGACGACGACCTTGCCGTCCCGCCGGAGCTCGGCGACGACGCCCGAAACCCCGTTCGCGGCGCGCACCGCATCTCCGACCTGGAGCGGACTTCCCGCTTCCCGTTTCTCGTTTCTCGTTTCCTCGATCCTCTCCAGCGCCTCCCGCTCCACCCCCGCAGCCACCTCGAGGGTCCGCCGCGCCTCCCGCGCCTCCTCCTCCGTCGCCGCCTTTCGCGCCAGCGCCAGCGCCTCTTCCACCGTCTGACGGGCATCGAGGAGCAGGTCGCGCGATTTCGAGCGCTTCTCCCGCTCCGCCACCTTCTCGCGCGCGGCGAGCGCTTCCTCCCGTGCCGCCTGTGCCGTCTCCTGCGCGGCGAGCCGTGCGGCGAGGTTCTCCGCGTCCAACTCGGCATCGGCCAGTGCGCGCGCCCGCCGATCGAGCTCCGCCGTGCGTGCCTCCGCGGCGGCGAGAAGCTGGTCCAGCCGCCGCTCCTCGGTCGAGACCAGCGCTTCCGCGGCACGCAGCACCGCCGGGTCCACACCCAGCCGCCGGGCGATCGCGAGCCCGTAGGAGCGCCCCGGGACCCCCTTCTGGAATCGATAGGTCGGAGCGAGTGCGGCGACATCGAACTGGAGCGACGCATTGACCACGCCGTCGATCCGGGTCGCCAGCTCCTTGAGCCCGCCCAGGTGGGTGGTCGCGATGGTGGTGACACCGCGCGCGGTGAGTGCCGTGAGCGTGGCCGCGGCGAGCGCCACTCCTTCGGCGGGGTCGGTGCCGCTCCCGATCTCGTCAAAGAGCACCAGGGTCGAGTCGTCGGCGCCGTCCAGGATCCGGCGCACCTCCGCCACGTGCGCGCTGAAGGTCGAGAGGTCGGCCGCGATCGACTGGTGGTCGCCGATGTCGGCGTGGAACTGCCGGAAGAGCGGCAGCGCCGACCCCGCCCCGATCGGGGGCACGACGCCGCTCTGTGCCAGCGCGGCGAGAAGCCCCACCGCCTTGAGGAAGACCGTCTTGCCGCCGGTGTTGGGTCCGCTCACCAGGACGGTGCGCTCGCCGCGTTCCAGGATCAGGTCGAAGGGGACCACCGCGATCCCGCGGGCGAGGAGGATCGGATGCCTTCCTCCGCGGATGACGATCGGCGCGCCGGGACCGCTGATGGCGGGTGCTACCGCGTCGCACCGGGCCGCGTAGCGTCCTCGTGCCGCCAGGTCGTCGGCGGCGACGCACATCTCCTGCACCGCCGCGAGCGACGGCGCCCAGGGGCGGAGTTCGGTCGAGAGGTCGGCCAGCACCCGCCGCACTTCACGATCCTCCGCCACTTCCGCCTCGCGGAGCGCGTTGCCGAGGGGGATCGTGTCGGCGGGCTCGATGAAGAGCGTGGCGCCGCTGGAGGATTCGTCGTGGACGATCCCCCCGGGGCGCTGGCGCGAGTCGCGCCGGACCGGGATGACGTAGCGACCGTTGCGGAGCGTGATCGCCGCATCGTCAGCGCCCCCCTCGACCGAGCGCAGGAGCGCTTCCAGGCGCTTGAGGAGGCGCTCGCGGGCGGAGCGCACGTCGCGGCGGGCATCGGCGAGCGCCGGACTGGCCGTGTCGAGGACCGAGCCGTCGGCGTCGATCGAACGCGCCAGGCGGCGGTCGAGGTCGGCGTGGGGGAGCGGCACCGCCAGCCGGGCCGCACGCGGTGCGTCGATGGCCACCCGCCGGAGCTCCTCGGAGGAGCGGCGACCCGCGTCGAGCAACCGGGCCACCAGCGCCAGCTCCTGTCCGTCGAGCGAGCTTCCCTCTCGACCGAGCCGGAGGAGCACCGGTGCGGCGTCGGGGGCCGCCGCGACGGCGAGTCCGCGACCGTTCCGTTCCAGGGCCGCGACCTCGTCGACCGCCGCGAGGGCATCCTGCACCTGTTCCAGGTCCGCGCCGGGAAGGCGGGCGCGGATCCGGGCGGCGCCGAGCGGGCCGGCCGCGAAGGCGGCGACCGCGTCGAGGGCGGCGGGGAACTCGAGGGCGGCAAGGGCGGCGGCGGCGTGCTCCGGCGGCAAAACGGACGGGGTGCCTGCGCCCGTAGGCACCGGCACCCCGTGAGGGGACCCCGCGGCAGCGACGGCCGTCACCCGGCCGGCAACTCCTCGCGCGCCACCTGATTGATGAGCTTCCCGTCGGCGCGGCCCTTGAACTTCGGCATCAGCACCTTCATCAGCGCTCCGACATCCTTGGCTCCGGCGGCCACCGCCTCCCGGGCCGCCTGGCGGATCTCGGCCGGATCGACCGAGGCAGGGAGGAAGTCTTCCAGCATCCGGATCTGGGCGGATTCCCTCGCGGCCAGTTCCGCCCGACCCGCCTTCTCAAACTGCTCCACCGAATCCTGGCGGGTCTTGACCCCTTTGCGGAGGACCTCCACCACGTCGTCATCGGTGACGCTCCGCTTCAGCTCGATCTCGCGATTCTTGACCCCCGCAACGATCGTCGACAACAGCAGGATGCGCTCCTTGTCCTGCGCCTTGCGCGCCCCGGTGAGGGCACCCTGCAGTCGGTCGAGCAGACTAGACACGGGGGATCCGCGGCCCACGGCGGTTCTTGCGGATGGCGGCGTTCTGCTTCCGCTTCCGCTTCTCGCTCGGCTTCTCGTAGTGCCGGTGCTTGCGCAGGTCGGAGAGGATCCCGGCCTTCTCGCACTTCTTCTTGAAGCGCTTGAGCGCCCGCTCGAAGCTCTCGTCATCGTGAATGATGACTTCGGACAAACAAATCACCCCTCTCAAGCCACGTCAGTGGCGACAAATGTTTGTAGACATTGAAGTTAGCTGATGAGGGAATGGGGTTCAAGGGGCCGGTGGCATCGCGGCGGTCGCCTTGGGTGTGGGGGTCGCCCTTGGGTGTGGGGGTCGCCTGCGGCGACCCAAAAGCGGCTGAGGCGGCCACCTGTTGGTGTGGGGATCGCCCTTGGGTGTGGGGGTCGCCTGCGGCGACCCAAACTCCGCGAACATCGGCCCCGCTCCGCACTCCCTGGATGACGGCGACCACGGCACCCGACCCCATAATGATCCATGCCCGCCGCCCCTCCCCTCCGGCTTCGCGACTATGACTACTCCACCGCCGGCGCTTACCTGATCACCGTCACGACCGACGGCCGGTCCCCCTCCCTCGGGTGGTTGTCGGCAGGCGGAGTGGTGCTCAGCCCCCTCGGCAGGCTCGTCGCCGTCGAGCTCGGACGCACCCCGGACCTACGCCCTGGCGTCGTGCTTGACGCGAGGGCGATCATGCCGGACCACGTCCATTTCATCCTGATGCTCACAGACCGGTCGCCCGGCTCCAACGTGAGTCAGATCGTGAACGGGCTCAAAGCCGCCGTGACATCGAGCCATCGCCGTAGAAACGGCGACCACACGATTCACGTGTGGCAGCGCGGGTTTCACGATCGGATCATCCGGTCGGACCGCGATCTTGCCGAGACTCGTCGTTATGTGCTGGAGAACCCCGCGGCGGCATGGCTCAAGTTGATGCAGGCAACAAGATGAGGGTCGCCGCAGGCGACCCCCACACGGGCCTTCCTCAGCGGTCGTCGGGTCGCCGCAGGCGACCCCCACAACAACCGCAGGCGACCCCCACAACAACCGCAGGCCACCCCCAACGGACCAGCACCGGGATCAGTGCGCCCCGCCCCTCATCACCCCGGCGGCCACGCCATCCGCCGCCCACCCAGCAGATGAAAATGCAGGTGCCCCACGGTCTGTCCGCCGTCAGCACCGGTGTTGGTCACCAACCGGTACCCCCCCGCATCAAGCCCCAGTTCGGTCGCGACCTCGGCGGCGAACCCCACCAGCCGACCGACGAGCGCCCGGTCCTCGACGCTCTTCGCATCGCGCGCGGCGGCCAGATGCTTGACGGGGATCACCAGCACATGCACCGGCGCCTGCGGCCCCAGGTCGTGGAACGCCAACATCTCATCAGTGCGGCGCACGACCTTGGCCGGGATCTCTCCCGCGGCGATGCGACAGAAGATGCAGTCAGCCATTCCCCGCCCTCCCTCGCGCGATGCCGACCCACGCCGCGGCCGCGATGGCCGCGGTCTCGAACCGGAGCACCAGTCCCCCCAACGCTACCGGCGTGAATCCTGCCCCGGCGCACGCCCGGCGCTCCCCCTCGGTGAATCCCCCTTCCGGCCCGACGAGGCAGGTCACGGCATCCTCGCCGACGTAGGTCGGGAGCTCCTCGCCCGCCTGGTCCATCACCCAGCGGCGTCCCCGCGGTGCCTCGTCCAGGAACCGCTCGAGCGGGGTGTTGGCGTGGACCTTGGGCGCCCACGTTCCTTCGCACTGCTTAAGCGCCTCGGTCGCACGGCGCTGCACCCGATCGATCGATCCGTCCCGCACCCGGGAGGCGACGTTGACGGTGCGCTCGGTCTCGATCGGCACCAGGTCGGTGACGCCGAGCTCGGTGGCCTTTTCCGCCAGCCATCCGAAGCGCTCCTTGTCCCCTGCCCCGACGGCAAGCACCAGGCGTGGCGGCATCGGCGCGTCCTCGACCTCCTCGAGCGTCACGTGGGCGCCGTGGGTGCCGAGGGTCACGACACCGAACCCCACCCGACCGTGCCCATCGACCAGGCGGAGCCGCTCACCCGCCTCGCCGCGCCGCACCCGGAGATGATGGGCCTCGGTGGCATCGAGCGACACCGACGTGCCGAGGGTAAGGCTTCCCGGTGGCGCAAGCAGGGTGATCATCGGCGCCTCGCCGCCACCGACCACCATCCGTCATCCTGCACCTCGTCGAATGCCTCGAACCCCGCGCCGGCGAGCACTGGCCGGAAGAGCGCCTCCTCGGCGACTTCCATCCCGGCAAAGATCACCACGGCGCCGGGGGCCATCGCGTCCTGGATCGCGGGAATGAGGCTCACGTTGATGTTCCGCAGGATGTTGGAGCAGATGAGGTCGGCGGGGGCGCCGAATGCGGCCGAGCGACCGGCGTCGGCGTGGACGAAGACCACCCGGTCCGAGACGCCGTTCTTCTCCGCGTTGGATTGCGCGACCGGCACCGCATCGCCATCGAGCTCGATCCCGACCGCGCGTGACGCACCGAGGAGTGCCGCCGCGATGGCGAGGATCCCGCTGCCGCTCCCGAGATCGAGCATCCGGCCGCCCCGCCGCAGGTGTCGGTCCAGGAGCGCCAGCGCGCCGCGGGTGGATCCATGCTCGCCGCTGCCGAAGGCGGTCTCCGGATCGAGCGTCAACCGCACCTGCCCCGCGCCGGGGAGCGCCTCGATCCAGCTCGGTGCCAGCAGGATCCGACCGATGGTGCGAGCGCCGATGCCATCGCGCCAGCGGGTCACCCAGTCGATCGGCACCACCGGCGAGCGCTCGATCGGAACGTCGTCTCCCTCGCGGCCTCGCACCGCCTCGACCGTCGCATCGACCGCGGCGTCCTCGACATAGGCCACCACCGATCCGTCGGGTCGCTCTTCCACCGCCTGACCGGTCCGCGCCACCAGCCACGCGGCCAATCCATCGCGGCGCTCGGCACCGACCCGCACCGACAGCGCCCAGAGCGTCACGCGCCGAGCGATTCCTTGAGCCGGGACCAGAAGCCGTGGGTCACCTTCTTCGGCGGGGCGCCTTCGAGGGCCGCGATCTGCCGGAAGAGCGCGCGCTGGTCGTCGCTCAGCTCATCGGGGGTCCAGACGTGGGTGCGCACCAGCAGGTACCCCTTCCCATCGTGCTGCAGACGGGGCAACCCCTTGCCGCGGAGCTTGAAGACCGTGCCGGTCTGGGTGCCGGCGGGGACATTCACCTTTTCCTCGCCGTAGGGCGAAGGAACGTTGAAGGTGCCGCCCAGCGCCGCCTGTGAGAAGGAGAGCGGCAGGTCGTGCAGGAGGTCATCGCCCTGCCGCTCCCAGCGCTCATCGGGTTCGATCTCGATGCCCACCAGCAGGTCGCCGGCCGATCCCCGCCGCGGCCCCGCCGCACCCTGGCCCCGGAGCGTGATGTAGTTGTTCTCCGCGATCCCCGCGGGGATGTCGACGTTGACGGTGCGTTCCGCCTTGACCCGGCCCTCGCCGCGACACTTCTCGCACGGCGCCTTGATGACCGTCCCTTCGCCGCCGCAGGTGGGACAGGGCGACACCGACACGAACTGGCCGAAGATGCTCTGCGCCGCGCGTCGCACCTGCCCGGCACCGCCACAGGTGGTGCAGGTGACCGGATCGGAACCCGGCTTGGCGCCGCTCCCCTCGCAGACATCGCAGGTGGAGAGGGTCTTGAGCTTGAGGGTG
Organism: Gemmatimonadales bacterium; assembly: GCA_035693225.1. Taxonomy (GTDB): domain Bacteria; phylum Gemmatimonadota; class Gemmatimonadetes; order Gemmatimonadales; family GWC2-71-9; genus CAMLHU01. The sequence goes on from DASSGV010000040.1 coordinate 11,746, forward strand.
CGCCGGACACCGGTGGCGACCTCGGCGAGCGTCAACTTCAGGTCGACGCGCACATCCTGACCCCGCCGTGCTTCGGCCTGGGCCCGGCCGCCACCGCCGAAGAAGGCGTCGAAACCGCCCATCCCCCCGAAGTCGCGCATGAAGATGCCGAGCGCTTCGGAGAGGTCGACGTGATGGAAGCCGCCCGCGCCCCCGGTTCCACCGCGCTGGAACGCCGCTTCGCCGTAGCGGTCATAGGCCGCGCGCTTCTGGGGATCGCGGAGGATCTCGTACGCCTCGGTGATCTCCTTGAACTTCTCCTCCGCCCCCGGCTCCCGATTGCGGTCGGGATGGAACTCCATCGCGAGCTTGCGGTACGATTTCTTGAGATCGGCCTCGCTCGCATCCCGTGCCACACCCAGCAGCTTGTAAAAGTCGCTCACTGCAGCAGCCCCTCCACCAGACGGCTGGTGTGCTGGACCAGCCCGATGACCTTGTCATACGGCATCCGGGTCGGGCCCAGGACACCGATCACACCGCGAAGCTCACCCACCCGGTAGGTCGAGGTCACCAGCGTGAATCCTGCGAGGTCCTGGTCGCCATGTTCACCGCCGATGGTGATGGTGAGCCCCTGAGCCCGGGTCGCGAGCGCCTGCTTGATCAGGTCGCGCCGCTCGGTGAGGGTCAGGAGTTCGCGCATCCGTTCATTGGAAGCGAACTCGGGCTGATCGGCGAGCATCTTGGCGCTGCCGAGGACCACGGCATCGGCGGCCCCGCCCAGGGAAAAGATCTCGTCCCCCTCGGCGATGAAGATGTTGAGGAGATCGCGCCCGTCGCCGGCGGCGCGGGTGTCCCGGAGGCGGTCGGCCAATGAGGCCCTGATCTCGCGCAGGGTGAGGCCGGCCAGCCGCTCGTTGAGGATGCGGGCCACTTCGGCCACCGCGTCCGGCGCGATGAGCGCCTTGGCGTGGACGAAGATCGTACGGACCACCCCGCTCTTCAGGTTGAAGACCAGCAGCAGTCGCTCGCTCGCCACCTGGACCAGCTCGAGGCGTTCCAGTACCGCGCTCTCCAGCGCCGGCCCCGCCGCGACACCCAGCTCCTGGGTGAGCACTCCCAGCACCTCGGCCGCGCGCTGCAGGAGCCCCTCCACCGCCGAACGGGCGGGAAGCTCCTGCTCGAGCGCGGAGCGCACCCCCACTCCCACCGGCGTCGGGTGCAGGATATGGTCGACGTAGAGCCGGTAGGCGCGGTCGGTGGGGATCCGGCCGGCGCTGGTGTGCGGATGAAAGAGGAAGCCCTTGTCCTCGAGATCGCTCATCGTGCCGCGGATCGTGGCCGAGGAGACGCCGATGCCGAAGCGCTTGGCGATCGTCTGGCTGCCGGCGGGCTCCGCAGTCTCGATGTAGGTCTGGATGACCGCTTCGAGGACCCGGACCTCACGATCGGTGAGCTGGTCGGCGGGGGATGGCATGGGGGAAAGATAGAGGGGTGGGGTGGGTGTGAGCTATTAGCTATTAGCTATCAGCTATCAGCTAACGGCGGCTATCAGCTATCGGCTATCAGCTATCAGCTGGTCTCGATGCCCGTCCGTAGGGGGTGGCCTGCGGCCACTAACGGCGGCTATCAGCTATCAGCTATCGGCTATCAGCTGGTCTCGATGCCCGGCCGTAGGGGGTGGCCTGCGGCCACTAACGGCGGCTATCAGCTATCAGCTATCGGCTATCAGCTATCAGCTATCAGCTGGTCTCGATGCCCGTCCGTAGGGGGTGGCCTGCGGCCACCCCACACAGATCAAGGGTCGGTCGACGTGGGCGTCGCTTCACCCCACCATCCCTACCAGCGCATCAAGCCGTAACCACCCTTCCGGAGTCAGCCGCACCCGCGCTTCGCTCCCCCTCTCCACGAACGTGGAGAGGGGGTCGGGGGGTGAGGAAGAGCGCGGACCAAGGGGCGTGGCTATGAGCGGATCGAATGATGCCGCCCCGAGGGGGTCGGGGGGTGAGGTCACCGCCCAGCCCTCGTCCACCCAGTTCGCCACCACCGGCGCCGGCAACCGATCCTGCGGCACCCCATCGACGGTCCGGAGACCCAGATAGATCTCCTCCAGCCGCAGCGCCACATCGTCCAGGAGCTCCCGTCCACCGACCACCGAGTTCCCCTCGGTCAGCACCCGTTCATACTCGGCCCACTCCCGCACATTCCACTAGCGCTCCCGCCCGAATGCGCTGTGGGCCGATGGCCCGAGGCCGATGTAGGTCGCACGACGCCAGTAGGCGGAGTTGTGGCGGGCCCGCTTGCCGGGACGCGAATAATTGGAGACCTCGTAATGCTCGAACCCCGCCCCCGCCAACATCGCATCCGCTACGAGGAATTCTTCGGCGTAGCGCTCGTCTTCCGCACCCCGCACTTCCGAGCGCGCCACCCAGTGCGCCAGCGGCGTGTGCGCCTCGACCGTGAGCCCGTAGAGCGAGAGATGATCGGGCCGGAGTGCCAGCGCCAGCTCCAGGTCGCGCCGCCAGTCGCGCGGCACCTCCGCCGGGAGCGCATAGATCAAGTCGAGCGAGACATCCGAGATCCCGGCGCTCCGCAACGCCGCCACCGCCGGCGCCACCTGCTCGGCCCGATGGGTCCGGTGCATCCAACTGAGCACCGCAGGGTCGAACGACTGCACCCCGAGGGAGACGCGCCCGACGCCGAGCGATCGCCAGGCTGCCGCGCGCTCGGGGGTGACGTCGTCGGGGTTCGCCTCGAGGGTCACCTC
>DASSGV010000041.1:0-50194 GCA_035693225.1 Gemmatimonadales bacterium
TAGGGCTTAGGGCTTAGGGCTTAGGGCTTAGGGCTTAGGGCTTAGGGCTTAGGGCTTAGGGCTTAGGGCTTAGGGCTTAGGGCTTAGGGCTTAGGGCTTAGGGCTTCCAGAAGATAGCGACTAACGACCAACGACTAACGACCCACGATCCGTGCTACCGGGGCAAAGCTCGTCCGATGATGTCTCGTTGGTCCGTGGACGCTGAGCGCTGCGAGATGCCCCGACGTGCCGTAGCCGGCGTTGGTTTCCCAGCCGTAGCCGGGGTGCCGCAGGGCCAGGCGGATCATCAACGCATCCCGCAGCGTCTTGGCGACGATCCCCGCCGCGGCGACGGTCGCGCAATGGGCGTCTCCGTCCACCAGTGCGGCGTGGGTGTACCCGAGCTCCGGAAGCGGGAGCCCGTCGAGCAGCACCACGCAGTCCGTGGCCGGCAGCACCCGAAAGAGCCGCCTGACGGCCCGGCGCATCGCCAGCGCCGTAGCTCGGCGGATGTTGTGACGGTCGATCTCGACGGTGGAGGCGGCTCCGAAGGCGAAGCCGAATGCCGCGGCCCGGATGGCGGGGGCCAGGGCCTCGCGGCGCCGTGCCGAGAGGGTCTTCGAATCGCGAATGCCGTCGGGCGGCGTGGTGCCGGCCGGAAAGACGACGGCCGCGGCCACCACTGGACCAGCCAGGGGACCACGGCCTACTTCATCGACACCCACGAGCAGCTTCCCCGCCGCCCACGCCGCGCGCTCGCGCTCGAGGGTGGGCCGCGGGGCGGGCATCCCTAGTTCTCGCGCTTCTCCCGGATGCGTGCGGCCTTGCCGCTCACGGCGCGCAGGTAGTAGAGCTTGGCGCGGCGGACGCGGCCCTTCCGGACCACCTCGATGCTTGCGATCGTCGGCGCGTGCAGCGGGAAGATCCGCTCGACGCCCACGCCGGCGGAGACCTTCCGCACCGTGAACGACTCGCTGATCCCGCCGCCCCGCTTGGCGATGCAGAGGCCTTCGAACGCCTGCAGACGCTCCTTGTCGCCTTCGCGGACCCGCACCATCACCTTGACCGTGTCACCAGGATCGAAGGTCGGGAGATCCGTGCGCAGCCCCTCGCGCGCCACTGTGGCCAGCTTTTCCATGGTCCTATCCTCTGCGCCGTCGGTGGGCGCTGCCAGTCGCCCCGCGGGGCGGTTCACGTGTCCTTGTCATACCCGGCCCACAGATCGGGCCGTCGTTCCTGCGTCAGCCGCTCCGCCTCCCGCGCCCGCCACTCGGCGATCGCGGCATGGTCCCCCGAAAGGAGCACCTCGGGAACGGCGTGCCCCCGATACTCCGGCGGCCTCGTATAGCTCGGCGAGCTCAGCAGCCCGTCGTAGTGGGAATCGGTGCTGGCCGATTCGTGATCGCCCAGGACGCCGGGGAGGAGCCGCACCACGGCGTCGATGACACAGAGCGCCGCCGGCTCGCCGCCGGTGAGGACGAAGTCCCCCACCGACACTTCCTCGGTGGCCAGATGCGCCGCCACCCGCTCGTCCACGTCCTTGTAATGCCCGCAGAGCAGGGTGATCTCGCTGCCCAGCGACAGTCGCACCGCATCGGAATGCCCGAACCGCTTGCCCCTGGCCGAGAGGAGGACGATCGGCCCCGCCGGCCGGAACGACTCCACCGCCTCGAAGAACGGCTCCGGCTTGAGGACCATCCCGGCCCCGCCGCCGTACGGCGCATCGTCCACCGTGTGGTGCCGATCGTGGGCAAAGTCCCGAAGCTGCACCAGCCGGTACTTGACCTTGCCTGCCGTCGCGGCACGCCCGGGAATGCTCGCCGTGAGCCACGGCGTGAATGCCTCGGGGAAGAGCGTCACCACGTTGACCTGCAGCATCACTCGACCAATCCGTCCGGGACCACCACCGACAACCGCCGCTCGGTGCGATCGACCGCCGTCACGAATTCCTTCCGGAACGGCAGGAGGAACTCCTTCTTCGGGCCCTGCACCTCGATCATCAATCCCTGCGGGAGCTCGAACACCCCGGTCACCAGCCCCACCGGTGCCCCATTGCCATCCCGCACGCTGAATCCGGCCAGCTCGTGCAGGTAGACCTCGCCCTCTTCGGGCGGTGCCAGCTCGTCCATCGCCGCGGCGAGGAACTGCCCCCGCCACTGATCGAGCGCCACCCGGTCCTCCACGCCGCGGAACTTGACCAGCCATTCGCGGTGGTACCCCTTGGCCCGCTCGATCTCCACCTCTCCCAACGCAGCACCACCGAGGTCCCACCGCTCCAGCTTCCGTCCGGCGACGAACACATCGTCCGGCCGATCGGTGAGCGGAAACACCGAGTACTCGCCCTTCAGCCCGTGCGGCTTGCGGAGCCGCCCCACCACCAGGTGGCGCGACCCGCCCGTCACGTCAGGCGACGGCGACGCCGGCGGCCTTGAGCAATGCCGCCACGGTATCGCTCGGCGTTGCGCCCTTGGCCAGCCACGCCTTGGCCTGCTCGACGTTGACCTTGACCTTCTCCGCGGCGGTCTTCGCCTTGGGATTGTACTCGCCCAGCGTGGCGATGAACCGGCCATCGCGCGCCTTTTCCTTCTCGGCCACCACGATGCGGTAGAGCGGCACGCCCTTGCGGCCGACCCGACGGAGACGAATCCTCGTTGCCATTCCCTGCTCCTCTGCGTGAGACCTCAGGCCGGGGACCGGGGCCCGAAGGGCAGCTTGGCCCCGGGCTTCCCCGCCGACTTCATGAACTTCTTCATCTGGCCGAACTGCGCCAGCAACTGGTTCACTTCCTGGACCGACCGTCCCGCACCCCTGGCGATCCGCAGCCGGCGCGACCCGTTGATGAGGTCGGGCTCGGCCCGCTCCTTCGGGGTCATCGCGAGCACGATGGCCTCGACGTGCTTGAGCTTCTTCTCGTCGAGGTTCGCCTTGGAGAGCGCCTTGGCGTTGACCCCGGGCAGCATCCCCAGCACACCCTTGAGCGGACCCATCGCCTGCATCTGCTTCATCGCCGCCAGGAAATCCTGGAGGTCCATCCCCTTCTTCGAGACCGCCTTCCTGGCCAGCCGCTCCGCCTCGGCCTGATCGACAGCGCCCTGCGCCCGTTCGACCAGCGTGAGGATGTCGCCCTGCTGGAGGATCCGGCCGGCCATCCGCTCCGGATGGAATGGCTCGATCGCGTCCAGCCCCTCGCCGATGCCGACGTACTTGATCGGTGCCCGGGTGACCCCGTAGATGGAGAGCGCCGCGCCGCCGCGGGCATCGCCGTCCATCTTGGTGAGCACCACACCCGTGATGCCGAGGGCCTCGTGGAAGCCGCGGGCGATGCGCACCGCATCCTGGCCCGTCATTCCGTCGGCGACGAGGAGGATCTCGTGCGGGGCCACCGCCCCCTTGAGGCGGCGGAGCTCATCCATCAGCTCCTCGTCCACCTGCAGCCGTCCGGCGGTGTCCACCAGGACGGTGCGGGCCCGCGCCTTCCCTGCCGCCTCGATCCCGCGCCGCACGATGCCCACCACGTCGGTGACACCGGGCTCCGCGTGCACCCCCACCTGCACCTGCCGCCCCAGCGTCTCCAGCTGGTCCACCGCCGCCGGCCGATACACGTCCGCGGCCACGAGGAACGGCGCCTTCTGCTCCAGCTTGAGCCGCTTGGCGAGCTTCCCCGCCGTGGTGGTCTTGCCGGACCCCTGCAACCCGACGAGGAGAATGACCGTCGGCGGTACCGATGCGAAGGCGAGCGGTGCCTGCCGCTCGCCGAGAAGCGCCACCAGTTCGTCGTGAACGATCTTGACGATCTGCTGCCCGGGGCGGACGCTCTTGAGCGCCACCACCCCGACCGCCTTCTCCTGCACCCGCTCGAGGAATTCCCGCGTGAGTTCGAAGCTCACATCCGCTTCGAGCAATACCCGACGGACCTCGCGCAGACCCTCGCGGACGGCGTCTTCGGTCAGGACCCCGCGCCCCGTCAATTTCTGGAGCGTGGCAGTCAGTTTTCCGGAGAGCTCGTCGAACATAAGCCTTGAATTATAGCGAGGTTACGGGCTCCCGACAAGCCTCGGACCACCTCGCCCTACCCCTCCTCCGACCGCCCGAACATCAACTCGATCAGCGACTCATCTTCCGGCCGGACAATGAGGTAGACGTGGTCCCCCGGCTCCAGCACGGTGGTCCCGCGGGCCGGGAGGAGATCCCTCCCCCGGACCACCAACGCCACCGAGGCGCCCTCCGGCAGCGGCAGTTCGCTCAAGGACACCCCGGCGACCGGGAGCGCCGGGTCCACCTGGTAGCTGACCAGCGCACCCGAAAGCGGCTGCCGGGATTCGACCTCCAGGATGGCCGGGGGACGGGGCGGTTCCGAGCGCTCGAGCCCGAAGCGTCTGGTGACCCACGCGACGGTGGAACCCGGAAGGAAGGCACTCACCACGACGACGAAGAACACGAGGTCGAAGATCCCCTCGGCCCCCGGCACGCCGGCCAGCACCGGATAGGTGGCGAGCACGATGGGGACCGCTCCCCGCAGCCCCACCCACCCGATGTAGCCACGCTCCCGCATCCGTATGCCGCGAAAGGGGGCCAGGCAGGCAAAGACCACCACCGGCCGGATGACGATCGCCAGCGCCACGGCGATCGCGGTCCCGAGCCTGGCGATCGCCACCAGGCGCGACGGGAACGCGAGGAGTCCGAGGAGGAGGAACATCGCGATCTGCGCCAGCCACGCGAGGGCATCGTGGATCCGGAGCAGGCTGGCCCGATAGGGAAGGTGCCCCGCCCCGAGCAGCATCCCCGCGATGTACACCGCAAGGAAGCCGCTCCCATGTGCCAGCGTCGTGGCGCCGAACGCGAGTGCCGCGAGTGCCAGGGAGAGCACGGCGTAGAGCCCGCTCGCCGGAAGCCGTGACCGACCGATCATCCGACGGCCGCCGAGCCCGAAGAGCACGCCGCCGGCCAGGCCGATGGCGAGTTCCGTCACGACGTGGGCCACCGCCTGGGCCAGGTCGACCGATCCCGGTCGAAGGACCTGTTCGACGGCCGTCGCGGTCAGGATCACGGCCATCGGGTCGTTGAGACCCGACTCGAGCTCCAGGACAGCGCCGACCTGCCGCTTGAGCTGGATTCCGCTCTGGCGCAGCGTGTTGAAGACGGCGGCCGCATCGGTCGAGGAGACCACGGCGCCGAGGATCAGCGCCTCCGGCCACGGAACGCCGAAGAGATGCGTCGCCAAGCCCACTAACCCGGCGATCCCCGCCACGCCGACGGTGGCGAGGAGGGCCGCAGGGCGCCACGCATCCCGGGCCGCGGGGACGGGGGTGTTGAGCCCGCCGTCGAAGAGGATCAGTGCGAGCGCCACCACGCCGAGCCGGTAGGCGGTGTGGTAATCGGAGAAGGCGATGCGCCCAAGCCCCTCCGATCCGGCGAGGAGGCCGATGCAGAGGAACAGCAGGGTGACCGGCACGGGCGTGCGCGCGCCGGCCCGGCTCACCAGCACGCTGGCGCCGAGGAGCAGCCCGATGACGGCAAGGAGGAAGGCGGTGGCCCCGGGTTCGACCGGCATCCACGCAATATGGTGCGAGCGCCGCGACTAGGTCAGTCGGTCCCGACGTGCGCGGTCGGGAGCGCGCCCCACCCCGCCCAACCCGCGGGCGCGTGCACGAACAGGGTCGCGGCGCGCCCATCGACGGTGCCCGCCTCCAGCGTCATCCGATACCCCGGGCGGACCCGTCGCAGCCACGGCTCCTTGATGGCCTGCAGGAACAGGTCGCGGGCGACCTTTGTGTCCCACACCGCGGCCCAGACGAGCGCCGGTCCCCCCGCGGTCTCATAGATGATGTAGCGATCGCCCCCCCAGCCGAGCGGGACCGCGGACGCCACCTCGCTCTGGCCCCGCACCTCCGCCAACAGTACCCGGATCCCCTCGTCCCCCACGACATCACTGCCGGAGGAGTCGGCGGGGCCACCCGAAAAGGACACCAGGATGGGTGCGTCACCCGAGAGGTAATGGCTCGGCAGGAGGATCTGTTCGGTGCTGGTGGGCATCCGCGCACCGTACGGCTGGACCGAGTCGGGATGCGTGGTCATCCACCATCGCATGAACTCGGCCCCCGCCAGGTACGGAAAGATCAGCCCTTCCCGGATGACCCGCGGCGCGCCGGCAAAGACCGGCATCGACCGCTGGTTCCGGGCCAGCTGCTCCCGGACCGTGACCCAGAGCGACGGCTGGAGCACCTGGTCGCCGATCCCCGGTTGCATCCGCATCATCGCGAGCGTGGCCTGCCCCTCGAGGATGGCCTGGGCGGCGAGCAACCGGTCCGCATCCGCCTTCTGGCCGAGGATCGAGTCGAGCGGGATGTACTCGTGCTGCAGCGCGTGGACCATCTCGTGTGAGACCGTCGCAATGCGGAAGGAGGTCGGCGCCCCTTCGATCCCGAAGAACGCCGACGAATCGGGATCGTAGAACCCGGCGACCTGCTCGCCGAGCACGTCGAGGAAGAGCGTCGACAGGTCGGTCGAATCGGGCAGGAGCGTGAAGAGACGGTAGGCATCGCGCAGATCGCGCATCCGGTCGCCGGGAAATTCCTCCCGGAACTTGGCCTCCAGGTACACCTGCAGCTGCGCCCGGGAGAGCATTTCCGCGCGCGGCAGGTGGGTGAACCTGAGCCCCGTGGCACGTTCCACCGCCGGGCGGAGCGAATCCATCAGCCGGGTCAGGTCGGCGGCATCGGACGGGACCGGCGGGCGACCGCGGCACGCGGCGAGCAGCACCAGGGCCGCGGCCAGGATCCGCTTCATCCGCCGAACGCGAACTGGCGATACCAGTCGATGATGGCCCCACCGAACAGGTAGGTCGTGACGGCGCCAAGGGCCAGGAAGACGCCGAAGGGCACCAGTTTCTTGTTGCCCAGGGCAGCGGGCGGTACGAAGATCACCACACCGAGCACCGCGCCGAGGAAGATGGTGAGGAGCACGCCGGCCCATCCGATGAAGGCCCCGACCATCGCCATCATCTTGACGTCGCCGCCGCCCATCACGTCTTCCTTGAACACCTTCGTGCCCACCGTGGCCACCGTCCAGAGGATCCCGTACCCGACCGCAGCGCCCAGGATCGAGTGCCCGATGCCGATGAACCCGTCCGGGAGGTGGAGGGCCAGGCCGATGATCAAGCCGCCGACCGAGAACTCGTCAGGAATGATGTATTCCCGGCCATCGGTCATCCCGATGCCGAGGAGGATCGTGAAGAAGACCGCGCCGCGCACGGCCTCGAGCGACACCCCTCCCGACCAGGCGAAGGCCGCCCAGATGCCGGCCGTGGCCAGTTCGATGAGCGGATATTGCACCGAGATGGGTGCGCCGCACTTACGGCACTTGCCGAGCAGCAGGAGCCAGGAGAGCACCGGGATGTTGTCGTACCAGCGGAGCCCATATCCGCACTTGGGGCAGCGCGATGGCGGCCGCACCACCGATTGCTCCGCCGGCAGGCGCAGGATGCACACATTGAGGAAGCTGCCGAAGACGGCGCCGAGGAGGCCGCCGAGCAGGGTCACTGACCATTCACCGGCCACGTGTCACCTCGTGAAGCAGGATGCCCGCCGCCACCGCCACGTTGAGGGACTCCGTCCCCGTCACGATCGGGACCGCCACCCGCCGCGCGCTCGCTGACACGAGCTCGGCACGGATGCCCGCACCCTCGTTGCCGAGGATCAGCGCCATCGGGGTGGCCAGGGGTTGGATGCGACGGATGTCTTCACCATCGACCGACGTGGCCCAGAGCTCGACCCCGGCCGCCCGGGTCCACGCCAGGAATTCCGCGTCGGACATATGGAGCGCGGGCAGGTGGAAGAGCGCTCCCATCGATCCCCGGAGCGCCTTCGGATTCAACAGGTCGGCGGTGCCGGGGAGCGCCACCAGGCCCGCCACACCGAGCGCCAGACCGGTCCGGGCGATGGTCCCCACGTTGCCGGGATCCTGCACTCCGTCGAGGACCACCACCGGACGGTCCGCGGCGACGTGGATATCGGCCGGCACCCACGCCTTGGGTGCCACGACCGCCACCACTCCCTGCGGATGTTCGGTATCGGCCAGCTCCACCAGCTCGGCGTCGGTGGCCGCTTCAATCGGGACCCGTGCCGCCACGAGTGCCGCCCGGAGCGCCGTCCCGCGGGGCGTCGCATCGAGCGCGGGACCTGCGACGACACCCGTGAACCTGACCCCCGCGGCGAGCGCTTCCTCGACCAACCGGATCCCTTCGACCAACGCCAGTGCGCGGCGCTCCCTTGCCTTGCGGCGATGCAGGTCGCGAATGGAGGAGAGGAGGGCGCTCATCGGTCTTGAAAAAGCGGGGGGACCGGGAAAAGGGGAAGAGGGGCCGTCCGGCGCCCGACCTTGCATATTGCAGCGATGACAGGGACACCACCGATCGCGCTCACCATCGCGGGATCCGACTCCGGCGGCGGTGCCGGCATCCAGGCCGACCTCAAGACGTTCCATCAGTTCGGGGTCTTCGGCACATCGGTGATCACCGCCGTCACCGCGCAAAACACCGTCGACGTGCGCCAGGTCATTCTGGTCGACGCCGCGATGGTCCGCGCCCAGCTTGCCGCCGTGGCCGACGACCTGCCGCCAGCAGCGGTCAAGACCGGGATGCTGGGGAGCGCGGAGATCACCACGCTCGTGGCCGACGTGATCGCCGCGCGCGGATGGCATCACTATGTGCTTGACCCGGTGATGGTGTCCACGTCGGGACACCGACTGCTCGATGCCGGCGCCGAGGGAGTGATTCGAGATCGGCTCCTGCCGCTCGCCACGCTCGTGACGCCGAATCTCGATGAGGCTGAGATCCTCACGGGGATCACAGTCCGCGATCCCGCCGAGATGGACGAGGCCGGGCGCCGCCTCCTGGCGCTCGGCGCCGGCGCCGCGCTGGTCAAAGGCGGCCACCTCACCGGCGAGGAACTGGTCGACGTGCTCGTGACGAAGACCGGTATCACGCGGATCCGTCACGCTCGCATTCCCACGACCTCCACCCACGGCACCGGATGCACCCTCTCGGCCGCGATCGCCGCCGGCCTGGCGCTCGGATGGGCGCTCGATGCGGCCATCACGACGGGACTCGACTTCGTCTCCCGCGCGATCGCCGCCGCACCAGGACTCGGCAGCGGGCACGGCCCGGTGAGCCATTTCGTTGCAGTGAACGGTGAACGGTGAACGGTCAACGGTGAACGGGACCTGGACGGACGTCATCCTGAGCGAAGCGAAGGATCGGCCGGCCTGCGAGCCGATTCCCTCGCTGCGCTCGGGACAGGCTCTTATGCCGTTCCGGCCCCAGGATGACGGCCTTCCAGCTCCCGTTCACTGTTCACTCTTCACTGTTCACTCTTCACTTCAGTCCCGCAACGATCCCCTCGACCAGACGTCCCAGTTCATCCCGTACGGCGTCGGCCGCTTCCATCACTTCCTTGTGGCTGAGCGGCGTGGGTGAAATTCCCGCCGCCGGGTTGGTGACGGTGGAAATGGCAAGACACCGCATCCCCTGCGCCCGCGCGGCGATGACCTCGAGCACGGTGCTCATCCCCACCGCATCGGCGCCGAGCTTTTCCAGCATCCGCACTTCCGCCGGGGTCTCATAGGTCGGCCCCAGCAACCCGGCGTAGACACCCTCTTCCAGCCCCACGTTCCGCTCCTTCGCGACCTTCCGGGCGACCTCGCGCAGGGCGCGGTCGTACGGGTCGGTCATGTCCGGGAAGCGTTCCTCCCCCGCGCGGACCGGGCCGACCAGCGGGTTGCGCCCGGTGAGGTTCAGGTGGTCGGAGATGAGCATCAACGTTCCCGCCTTGAAGGTGCGCCGGATCCCGCCCGCCGCGTTGGTCAGGATCAGGGTGCGGACGCCGAGCGCCGCGAAGACCCGCACCGGGAGCGCAGTGACCTCGGCCGAATGTCCCTCGTAGGCGTGAAACCGCCCACTCTGGGCGATGACCTCCTTCCCAGCCAGCGTCCCGACGACGAGTTCTCCCTTGTGACCAGCGACCGTAGGGACGTGGAACCCCGGGATCGTTCCGTACGGGATCCGCACGGGGGCGTCGATCCGTTCCGCCAGGTGGCCCAGGCCCGAGCCGAGGACGATGGCGATGGCGGGCTTTCGCCCGGCGAGCCTGGGGCGGACAGCCTCGGTGGCGACGGAGACCTGGTCGGTCACAGCAGCATCCCCGCGATCGTGGCGGAGAGGAAGTTGGCGAGCGTGCCGGCGAGCATCGCACGGAAACCGAGCTTGGCGAGGTCGCCCTTGCGGTTGGGCGCGAGGGCGCCGATGCCGCCGATCTGGATGCCGACGGAGCTGATGTTGGCGAAGCCCGCCAGCGCGAAGCTGGCGATGACGAACGAGCGCGGATCGAGCGTGGCCTTGAGGGGCCCGAGCTGGGAGAACGCGATGAACTCGTTCAGCACTGCGCGGGTGCCGAGGAGCCCGCCGATGACGCCGCTGTCCTTCCAGGGCACGCCCATCGCCCAGGCCACCGGACGGCCCAGCCAGCCGAGGACCGTCTGCAGGTCCTGGGGCCACCAGGGGAGGACGCCGTGGATCCAGCCGAAGCCGCCGTTGGTGAGCGCCACCAGTGCCAGGAAGCTGATGAGCATCGCGATGACGTTGAGCATCAGGTTGAGGCCCTCGCCGGTCCCGCGCGAGGCCGCGTCCACCACGTTGACGTCGGTGCGCGGGATCTCGTGCTGCAACTTGCCCATCGTCTCGGGGACCTCGGTCTCCGGCTCGAAGAGCTTGGCCATCATGATGGTGCCCGGTGCGGTCATGATGACCGCCGTGAGGAGGTGCCGGGCCTCGACACCGAAGGCGATGTACGCCGCCATGATCGACCCGGAGATGTGCGCCATCCCGGAGGTCATCACGGTCATCAGTTCCGACTGCGTCATCGTGGGCAGGAAGGGCCGGATGGTGAGCGGCGCCTCGGTCTGACCCATGAAGATCGACGCCGCGACGTTGAGGCTCTCAGCACCGCTGGCGCCCATCACCTTGCTCATCACCGCCGCGAACGCCTTCACCACGATCTGCATCACACCCAGGTAGTACATGATCGCGAACAGCGCCGAGATGAAGATGATCGCGGGAAGCACCTGGAAGGCGAAGATGACCCCCAGGCTCGACCCCTGTTTGCCGAGTTCGCCGAAGACGAACTGGGATCCGGCGTAGGAGTAGCCCAGCACCTTGGTGACGAAATCACCGAGGACCCGGAAGAGGTTCTGCCCGAAGGGGATCCGGAGCACGAAGATCGCGAAGGCGAACTGAAGCCCGAGCCCCCACGCGATGATCCGCCACCGGATGGCGTGGCGTTTTGACGAGAAGAGGATGCCGACCCCGATGATCAAGGCCAGGCCGATCAGTCCGCGGAGGCGCTGCCGGAGCGGGGTGTGGGTGGCCTGGTCGGAGTACTGGTCGGCCTTCGGCGCCTGGGTGGGCGCCGCGGCCGCCGTGGCGGGGGCCTGTTGGGCCACCAGGCCGCCGACGGCGTGCCCGGTCATCCCGGGAACGATCCAGGTGGCGCCGAGACAGAGGGCCACCAGGATGCACATGGACAGGAAGCGGCCACCGGCGGACGACAGGCCTCGACGGATCGGGGACATCGGATTCCTCTGCGATGGGACGGATGGGGCGTGGCGGCCGATACCGCGCCGGTCAGAGCGAGCGCAATTCCTCGCGGATGTCGGACAGGAGCAACTGCTTTTCAGGCCAGGGCAGGAATGCCCCGTCGAATCCGTGCAGGATCATCCGGTCGATCTCCGCACGCCCCATCCCGAGCGCCGTGTGCGCGATCCAATACTCGTTGGAGAGGGAGGTGCCGCTCATCAGCCAGCTGTCGGTGCAGAGCGTCGCCGCCAGGCCATCGGCCAGGTAGCCGCGCACCGGGTGCAGCGCCGCGCTCGTGACCGCGTGGGTCTGGACGTTGCTCGTGATGTTGACCTCCAACATCACCCGGTGGTCGCGGAGCTGTACCTTGAGCGCCGGGTCCTCTGCCAGATGGGTCCCGTGCCCGATCCTGGTGGCGTGACAGAGGTGGACCGCCTGCGCGATCGACTCCGCCCCGGCGGCCTCGCCGGCGTGGACCGTGATCCCCAGCCCACCCTGCTCCGCCACGTCGAAGGCCGCTCGATGTACCGCTGCCGGTCGGCCGGCTTCGCCGCCAGCCAGGTCGAAGGCGACCACCCCCTGGTCCCTGAGCGCCACTGACCGTGTCGCCAGATCGACCGACACCTCCGGGGCGTAGTGGCGGAGCGAACAGTTGATGATCGCCGTCCGCACCTTGAAGTCCCGCTGCCCCCGCACCAGACCGCGCCATTCTGCCGCGACCGCCTCCTCGATGGTGAGCCCGCGCCGGGTGCTCAACACCGGGCAGTACCGCACTTCGAGATAGCGAAGCCCGTCGGCGCGCGCGTCCTCGACCATCTCGTAGGCCACCCGTTCGATCGCGTCGGGGTCCTGGAGCAGGGCGATGGTGACGTCGAATCGCTTGAGGTAATCCTCGAGGTCCCGGGCGTCATCGACCAGCATGTAGCGGCGGAGCGCATCGGGTTCGCGTGCCGGGAGATCGACCTTGGCCGTGCGGGCGAGATCGATCATCGTCTCCGGGCGGAGCGAACCATCGAGGTGGACGTGCAGCTCCGCCTTGGGGAGCCGCCGCAGCAGGTCACGGGAGAGCATCGAACTCCGCGGTGCGGCCCCCACGGCGGGCGGAGACGACCGCCCGGATGATGTCGCCGGGCCCCACGGCGTTCCCGGGCGGGAGCGGCAACCCACGCCCATCGCTCACCAGACCCTCACCCGCAACGACCCGCCGCGCCAATTCGGGATCGGAGGCCCGGATGGCATCGAGGACAGTGGCACCGATCGGGACCGACACGCCGGAATCGTTCACGAAGCAGCGGATCAGGGCGCCCATCAATGCTTCGTGACGAAGCGCGGCTGTTCCGGCGCCTCGATCGGCTGGGGCAGCGCACCGAAATAGGTGACCAGCGCACGCAACTCGAGGACCGGCGAATCATCCGGTGCCACCGCCTGACCCTTCACCACCGGCACCGCCGCCGACGCCGCCACCCAATAGGTCGACTTGTCGCGGATCTTCGACCCATCGGACAATCGGACATCCCTGATCCGCCGTCCCGGCCTGGCCGACGGATCATAGGTCACCGTCAGCCCCGACACGTGGATGTGGGGCCGGCCATCGGCGGCCAGCGCGTCCTCCAGGAACTGCCGGAGCGCCGCCCCGGACCAGGTGCGGCGCTGCAAGGTGCCGTAGGCCCCGATGAACCCGCGCACCGTCCCGAACGTGAGCGGCCCCGCGGGCAGGTCGGTCAACAGTTCGCTGTCTGCCAGCACCGCGATATCGGTGCGCAGCGCATTGCGCCACGCATCGGCCACGAGGTTGCCCAACGGCCCCTGCACCGCCGCGCGGAGCAGCGGGAGCTTGGCGGTCGCCACCACCCGCGACGCCGCGGAGTCCACGGCCCCGCCATAGCCGGCCAGGAGCGCAACGACACCGGCATCAGGATGCACCCGGTCGGCACGAACGGTATCCACCCCCCACCGAAAGACCCGGCCCCCGACCACCGTCCGCACCAGGTCGACCCGTGCGACCGACGTACCACGAGCCCCGCCCCCCAGCACCGGCGTGCCGTTGACGAGCGAATCGGGGCCGTCGGCACCGGCCACGACCGCATCAAAGGTCCCGGCCGGGAGCGCCGCGGCGATGGCAGCGCCATCGGCGCTGGCCAGGAGCACCAGGAAATCCGGCCGTTCGGCCCGGGCCTGTGCCGCGGCGTCCCGAATGGCGGGAAGATCGCGCTTGAGCGAGTCGCCGGCCGCGGTATAGCCCACGACCGCCACCTTCCGCCGGGACACCGTGAGCATGTGATAGGGCACCGCCCAGTCGGGGCGCCGTCGGGTGGCGGGATCGACGTAATTGGCGGTCACCCACGCGAAGTGCCCTCCGGACATCCGACGTTGCAGCGTGTCCGCCGACCAGGCCAGGTCCGTCACACCGACCGCCGTCGCATCGAGCCCCAGCTTGTTGAGCGCCTCGACCATTGACCGGCCGTGCACCAGGTCGGATGCGCGAGTCCCCTGCAGGATGTCACCACCCGCCAGCCGCAGGGTGGGGCAGTCGCACTGTGCTGCGGCGCTGTCGAGCACCGTCTTGAGCGCCGCCACACCGCCCTGCCCGGCGTCGGGCTCGAGCTGTCCGTGGAGGGCGCCGAGCGCCAGGATGCGCAGCTGCACCGAGTCGGTCGGCACCGCCGCGCGCGCGATGGGTGGGAGGCCGAAGATCGCGCGGACCTGCTCCGCGGCCTTGTCCGGCACGATGCGCCAATTCTCCCGCGCAAAATCCCGGGGATGCAACGTGTCGCGACCGACGGCGCCCTCGATCACATCCCGTATCGATTCACCGTGATCGTACGTGATGGGCCCGCCGGCCAGCATCCCGAACCCGCCCACGCCGGTCTGCCGGTAGCTGCTGAGTGCGAGCGTGAAACTGTCGGTCGGCGCCACCGGCCGCCCCTTCACCGCCAGGCTCGTGATCCGCTGCCCCGCCGGCCTGGACAGGTCCACCAGATAGTCGGCGCCCCAGAGCAGGTCGTCGTCATACCCGGGGATGCTGTCGTTCAGCGTCACCCTGCCATCGGGGGCCACCTTGAAATAGCGGGCGCTCTGCTCGAGATAGGCGCGAAGCTGGGCGCCGCTGACCCGGACGGCCTTGAGCGTGTTCTCATAGGGATAGAGGGGATACACATCCGATCGCCGGATCTCGCCGCTGGGGAGGCCGCCGATGGTGGTGTACGCCGAGACCGCCGCCAGGTCGGCATGGGCCGCGCGGCGCATCGCCTCGCCGATGAAGCCCATCAGGGGCGTCGGGGTGGCCCGGGCGCCCTGCGCGGGGAAGGCCCCCGCCGCGTATCCCACCGGCTGACCGATCCACCCCGACACCGCCCGCTTCGCAGCGGCCAGGCGCCGGACCAGTGCCGGGCTGTCCGGCTCCCGCTCCAGCGGCACCGCATCGGCGTGCACCGACGTGACCGCCCACCGACCGCCGCGCTGCACCAGCGACAGGTGCACCACCGCCACGCTCCGTGCGAACGCCTTCGGCTGGACGAAGTGGACGCCGGCAATGACCGAATCCACCATCTCGCGATGGGAATGCCCGACGACGACCAGGTCGGGCTTGGCGGCGGTGCCGGCGAGCGACGCCGCATCGTCCTCCGGCCCGATCCCGGTGGTGTCGTAGGAGGAGGCGCCGTCCATCCCGCTGTGCACCAGCACCACGGCGACATCCCCTTCGGCCCGCAAGCGTTGGAGCAGCGCCGGCGCGGACGACTGGATCCGCTCGATCCGGAGCCGACCCTTGAGCGGCCCCCGATCCAGCACCAGGGTCGCGGGCGTGGTGAGCCCGCCGATGGCGATCTTCACGCCGCCGCGCTGGATCACCGTGTAGGGCGCGAACATCGAGGCACCGTCGGCGACGGAGAGGTTGGCCGCCACGATCGCGTAGCGGGCACCGTTCATCGCGCGCTGGAAGAACGGGATCCCGAAATCGAATTCGTGATTGCCGGGGACCACCGCGTCGTACGCCAGGCCATTGAGCGCATCGACCATCGGGTCGGGGTCCTGGGGCGCCACGGCGGCAAAGTAGGTGGCGAAGGGATCGCCGGCGAGCAGGTCACCGGCATCGACCAGGACCACCTGACCGGGGAAGCGCCGCCGCAGCGAGTCGACCACCGTCCCCACCCGGGTCAATCCTCCCGGAAAGGGCTTCCCGTCGACGAAATCCCATCCGGTGGCGTGCCCGTGCACGTCCGTCGTCGCGACGATCACGACGTGGGCGGTGTCCTGGGCGGTCAGGGCGGAGGTGTGAAGGGCGAACAGCGCCACCGGCAGGATGGCGACACGAAGGGCCGTGCAGCGGTTCAGCATATAGGAATATCCGCCGGCATCGGGCCTCGGGCAACGGCGCCGGATTGTGTTCATCCATTCGGCGATATATATGTTATGGCGTATATGACCACGCGACCTTCGCCCGCGGAGTTCCTGACATCGATCGCCGAGCCGACTCGGCTCCGGATCGTCAACTGCCTCGCGGCGGCCCCACTCTTCGTCTCCGACCTCCAGGCCATCCTCAAACTTCCGCAGCCGACCGTCTCCCGGCACCTGCGGATCCTGCGCGACGCGGGCGTGGTGCGCGACACCCCGATCGCCCAGTTCGTGCTGTATCGGCTCCGCCGGAGTGTCGACGCCGAGGGACGCCTGATCGCCGCGGTGCTGGAGAGCCTGAGCGAGGACGACACCTTCGGTGCCGAGCGGCAGCGCGCCGCCGACCGCAGCCACACGCATACCCGGTCCAGGACGGTGGAGCCCGTCGCCGAATGACCCGATCCGATCCGCCCACCCATCGCATCCTCGTGGTCGACGACGAGCCGGACATCACGGCACTGGTCGCGTACCACCTGGCCAAGTCCGGACATCGTGTCTCCACCGCCGCCAACGGCCCCGACGCCCTGCGCGCCGCCCGGGAGGAGCGTCCCGACCTCGTGATCCTCGACGTGATGTTGCCGGGCACGTCCGGCTATGACGTGCTCGCGGAACTTCGCCGACGAGCCGAGACCCGGGACGTGGGCGTCATCCTCCTCACGGCACGGCGCGAGGAGCCCGACCGGATCCGCGGCCTCGCACTCGGCGCCGATGACTACCTCACCAAGCCGTTCTCGCCGCAGGAGCTGGTGCTGCGGGTCGATGCGGTGCTCCGACGACTCATCGCGCCGGCGGTCGTGAGCGGATCGACGATCAATGCGGGGCCGGTCGTCATCGACCGCGGGGCGCACAGGGTGCAGGTCGACGGCGCGGAGGTGCCGCTCACGTCGATCGAGTACAAGCTGCTGGTGACGCTGGTGGAACGAAGGGGACGAGTGCAGGACCGGCCGCAACTGCTCGAGACCGTCTGGGGGCACCAGCCCGACATCCAGACCCGCACCGTGGACATGCACGTCCAACGGCTGCGGAGCAAGCTGGGACCCGCCGGCGAACTGATCGAGACGGTGCGCGGCACCGGCTACCGCTTCCGGGCCGACAAGGGACGCGGCCAGTGAACCTCTCGGGCCGGGTGGTGACCGGGTCGATCGTGCTCCTGGCCGGGGCGATGGCCATCGTCGTCGGCGCGACCGAGGTCTCCCTCCGCCACGACATGGAGGCGTCGCTGGCCAGTTCGCTCCGCGCGGAGGCCCGCATCGTCGCCTCGGCGCTGCCGGCCGACTCGACCGAATGGGGCCGGGCGGTGCGTCGGCTCGCCGGATCGGGTGGGCACCGGATCACGCTCATCGACACCACCGGGCGGGTCCGCGCCGACAACGAGGTCCCCGATGCCACGCTCCCGTTCGTGGAGAACCACCGGACCCGTCCCGAGGTCGAGGCGGCGCTCGCCGGGAAGGAGGGGCTCGCCGAACGGCGGAGCGTCACCGTGGCGGAAGACCTGCTCTACGTGGCGGTGCGCGGAGGTCCCGGGGTCGTGCGCGTCGCCGCGCCGTATGCGCCGGTGCAGGACACGCTCGACCGCGCCCGCCGCGCCGTGCTCTGGGCCGCGCTCCTCGCGTTGCTGGCCGGCAGCGTCGCGGCCCTGATCGCATCGCGATCGATCACAGGGCCGCTGCACCGGATCACCGTCGCGGCCCGTGCGATCGCCAGCGGCCACCAGCCGGTGCTCCCGGTCACCGGCATCCCCGACGTGGCCACGCTGGTGCTGGCGCTGCGCGACATGCACGAACAGCTCACGGCGCGGTTCGACGCGCTTCGGCGGGAGCAGGCCCGCATCGCCGCGGTGGTCGAGTCGATGGTCGAAGGGTTGATCGCGGCGGACGCGCGGGGAACGGTGGTGCTCGCCAACACCGCTGCGCGTCGGCTGCTTGGCTACCCGGTCGATGCCGTGCTTCCCGCCATCGACGAGATCTTCCGCGCCAAGCCCGCACGCGAGGTGGTGGCGGAGGTCCGGGCCGGCGGATCGGTCACCGGTCGGGAGCTCGACTTGGAGGGACGCACGATCGTTGCGAGCGCCCGGCCCCTCCCGCAGGGTGGCGCCGTGCTGGTCCTGCACGACCTCACCGAGGTGCGGCGCCTCCAGGTGATGCGACGGGACTTCGTGGCGAACGTGTCTCACGAACTCAAGACTCCGCTCACCTCGATCTCCGGATACGCCGAAACGCTCATTGCCGACCGGCCCGGACCCGAGGTGGCGGGACGATTCCTGCAGATCATCCTCGACAACGCCCGCCGGATGCAGCGCCTGGTGGACGGACTGCTCGACCTCTCGCGCGTCGAGTCCGGGCGTTGGCGGCCAGTACCAGAGCGGCTCGATGTCGCGTCGCTGGCCCGCGAGGTATGGGATGGCCTGGGCGACCGGATCGTCGAGCGCGGCGCCACCCTGGCGCTCGAACTCGCGCCGGAGGCGGAAAGCATCGTGACCGACGCCGATGCGCTGCGGCAGGTGCTCACCAACTTCCTCGACAACGCCCTGCGCTATTCGCCGGCCGGATCGCCGGTCACGGTCGCCACCAGCCGCCAGGATCACGGTATCGTGGTCTCGGTCCGCGATCGCGGCCCGGGGATCCCGGCCGAGCATCTGCCGCGGATCTTCGAGCGATTCTACCGGGCCGACCCGTCGCGGTCGCGGGACGAAGGGGGCACCGGCCTGGGACTCGCGATCGTCAAGCACCTGGTGGAGGCACAGGGGGGGCGGGTGTGGGCGGAGAGCCGGATCGGCGAAGGGGCCACGGTGAGCGCGTGGCTCCCGGATCTCGCTGCCGGCGGGGATGGACCCGGACCGAGATGACCCGCCGGAGCACCGGAGCCTCGATTTACCAGACTGTGACACATCTGCCCTCGGCACGTGACGCGCCGGGGGCTTTTTACTGCGCGATGGACGGGGATCGTCCCCGATCACTCTCACCCAAGGAAGGACAGGATGCGACTCGCAGCTCGTCGGACCCTCGCGATGATCGCGGTGCTTGCCGGTGCCGGAGCGGTCCGGGCCGCCGCCCAGGCACCGACCGTCAGCATCAGCGGGGTCGGGTACCTGCAGTACGGCTATCAGTTGAAGGACACCGCGAACCACGCGAATGGGTTCGACGTCACGCGGGCGTACCTCAACGTGATCGGCAAGTTCTCCGACGGCATCAGCACCCGCATCACCGGCGATGTCTACCGCGCCACCGACAACTCGATGCTCTACCGGCTCAAGTACGCCTACGTCACATATGCGCCGAACGCCACCGGCCTCAGCTACCGGTTCGGCCTCACCCAGACGCCGCTCCTCGACTGGGAAGAGGGGCTGTGGGACTACCGGATGCAGGGCCCGATGGCGATGGACCGCGCCGGATACATCACGTCCTCGGACTTCGGACTTGCGGTGGACGGCAGCTGGGGCACCGACGCCGCCGTGAATATGCAGGCCGGCATCTACAACGGCGAAGGGTACCACGGCTCGACCGGCGACCAGCGCAAGGACGTCGAGGCGCGCGTCTCGGTGCGCCTGATGCCGACCGACGAGGGCGGCTCACGCGGCGGGCTGCGGCTCACCGGTTTCGTGCAATACGGGACTCCCACCGGCGGCGGGCAGCGGCAACGCTATCTCGGCATGGCCTCCTACAAGACCAAGCAGTACCTGGTGGCGGCCGAGTATGCATCGACCACCGACAGCAGCACCACCGGTCCGACCCCCAGCGTCAAGGGCAGCCTGCTCAGCGCGTATGGATTCGTCAAGGTCCCGAACTCCAAGTTCGGTATCCTGGCACGGGTGGACCTGCTCGACCCGAACACGAACACCACCACCGGTGCGGGGGCGAAGCAGACCCGGTTGATCGCCGGCGTGTCCTACCAGGTCACGGCGAACCTCCGGACCCTCCTCGACATCGACACCAACTCGTGGGACGGCGGATCGACCCCGACCCAGGACCTGACGCGGTCGACGGTGTATTTCCAGACCCAGATGACCTTCTGACCTCACCCACCGACGGAGCGACATTGTGACGAATGCCATCACGGCCCTCCGCGCGCGGCTCGGCCTCCTGGGCCTGGCCGCCGCGTTCGGGGCGGCACCGCTCGCGGCGCAGAGCCTGACCGGCGCCGGAGCGACCTTCCCCGCCCCGATCTACACCAAGTGGTTCGACGCGTACCACAAGCAGACCGGCATCCAGATCAATTACCAGGCGATCGGATCGGGGGGCGGGATCAAGCAGTACACCGAAGGCACCGTCGACTTCGGCGCCTCGGACGGCCCGATGACGGACGCCCAGCTGGCCGCCGTCCAGGGCCAGGTGATCCACATCCCCACCGTGATGGGTGCGGTGGTGATAACGTGGAACCTCCCGGCCCTCGGGGCCACCCGGCTCAAGCTCGACGGGCCGACCATCGCCAGGATCTACCTCGGCCAGATCACCCGCTGGAACGACGCGCACATCGCGGCGCTCAACCCCGGCGTATCGCTGCCGGCCCAGGACATCATCGTGGTCCATCGGTCGGATGGCTCGGGCACGAGTTACATCTTTACCGACTACCTGAGCAAGGTGTCGTCTGACTGGAAATCGAAGATCGGGGTTGCGACGTCGGTGAACTGGCCGATCGGACTCGGCGGCAAGGGGAACGATGGCGTCACCCAGCAGGTGAAGCAGACCGACGGCGCCATCGGCTACGTGGAACTGATCTACGCCGCGTCCAACGCCCTGCCCTTTGCGGACCTCAAGAACGCCGCCGGCAACTTCGTGACCCCGTCGCTGGAGACCGTCACGAACGCCGCGGCCAGTGCGAAGTTCCCGAAGAACACCGACTTCCGCGTGTCGATCACGGATGCGCCCGGTGCCCAGGCGTACCCTATCTCGTCGTTCACCTGGCTGCTCATCCGGCCCGACATGAAGGACGCCGTGAAGGCCCGGGCCATCAAGCACTTCCTGGAGTGGATGGTGACGCCCGCGGCCGGCGCGATGGCGAACGAGCTTGAGTACGCCTCGCTCCCCTCACCGGTAGTGGCACTCATCAAGGCACGCCTCACCACGCTCACGTCCGGCGGGAAGCACATCAAGTAGGACAACAGCCCGACACAACATCGTCGGCACGGCGGCCGGGGTCCTCGGACCTCGGCCGCCGTGATCTCCCGGACCGCGTGACGCATCCGTTACACCGCCGTGACCGGCCCGGACCAGCGCGCCGGTAGGTTCTGCTCCGCATGGCACACCCCGCACCGGCGCCCTCGGGCCTCGAACAGCGACACTACGGCGACCGGATCTTCCGCTGGGCGCTGACGCTGGCTGCCCTGACGATCCCGGTGCTGCTCTGCTTCCTGGTGACGGAACTCTGGCAGGGAGCGCTGCCGGCGATCCGGCAATTCGGGATGTCATTCCTCACCCGCAGCATCTGGGACCCCGTCGCCGGTGATTTCGGCGCCTTTCCGCTCATCGTCGGGACCTTGCTCTCGTCGTTCCTGGCGCTGCTCATGGCGGTCCCGCTCGCCCTCGGCGTGGCGATCTTCCTGACCGAGTTCGCGCCCCGGTGGCTGCGCCAGCCCGTCGCCTTCCTGATCGAACTGCTGGCCGCGGTGCCGAGCGTCGTGTATGGGCTCTGGGGGATCTTCGTCCTCATCCCCTTCCTCCGGACGGCCGTGTTCCCGCTCCTCCGCGACTGGCTGGGCTTCCTTCCGCTCTTTCAGGGCCCCATCTACGGCCCGTCGATGCTCTCGGCCGCGGTGATCCTCGCGATCATGATCCTGCCGTTCATCATGGCCGTGGCGCGTGAAGTCCTGGCGGCGGTCCCGGCCACGCAACGCGAGGCGGCGCTGGCGCTCGGCGCCACCCGCTGGGAGGCCGTCGCGACGGCCGTCGTCCCCTACGCCCGCTCCGGCATCATCGGTGCCGCGATCCTCGGCCTCGGCCGCGCGCTCGGCGAAACGATGGCCGTCACGATGCTCATCGGCAACACCCACGCCATCTCGATGTCGCTCTTTGCGCCCGGGTACACGATGGCGGCGGTGATCGCCAACGAATTCTCCGAGGCCGCGACCCCGATGCACTTTGCGGCGCTCACCTATGTGGCGCTCACGCTCTTCGGACTGACCGTCCTGGTCAACGCTGGCGCACGACTCCTGATCTGGCGAGTGGCCCGCGGGTCGGCCGCCGGGAGCCGTGCCCTGTGATGCGCGAGCGCATCCGCCGGGCGAAGAACCGGATGATGCTCGGACTCCTGGCGCTGGCCGTTCTGCTGGCGCTCCTGCCGCTCGCCTTCATCCTGGCCCACCTCGTGGCCAAGGGAGCGTCGAGCCTGGACTGGAATTTCTTCACCAAGCTCCCCGCTCCGGCGGGAGAATCGGGCGGAGGGGTCTACAACGCCATCGTCGGGACGCTCATCATCGTGGGGGGCGCGGCCATCATCGGCCTGCCGGTGGGCATCGGCGCGGGGATCTTCTGCACGGAGTTCCCGACCAGCCGCCTCGCGGTCGTCACCCGGTTCGTTTCGGATGTGATGAACGGGACGCCGTCGATCGTGGTGGGTGTCTTTGCCTGGACCTGGATCGTGGCCCGCCAGAAGCATTTCTCCGGATACGCCGGGAGCGCCGCCCTGGCGCTCATCATGATCCCGATGGTCATGCGCACCACGGAGGAGATGATCAAGCTGGTCCCCCACGCGCTGCGCGAAGCGGCGCTGGGGCTCGGCATCCCGCGCTGGCGGACCGGGCTCACCATCGTGCTGCGGACCGCGCTCCCCGGGATCGTCACCGGCTGCCTCCTTGCCGTGGCCCGGATCGCGGGGGAGACGGCCCCGCTCCTCTTCACCGCCCTCGGCAGCCAGTACCTCACGTTCGACATCCGCCAGCCGATGGCGGCGCTCCCGCTCGTCGTCTTCACCTTCGCGACCGGCCCCTACGAGGACTGGCACCGGATGGCCTGGGGGGCCGCGCTGGTGCTCCTGCTCGTCGTCCTCGTCCTCAGCATCAGCGCGCGCCTCGCCACGCGCCGGAGATCATAGCCCATGGTGGATCCAAGGCCCCACATCGCCACCGAGCGGCTCACCGCACTGTACGGCAACGTCCCCGCCGTCAAGGATGTGACGATCGCGTTCAAGCCCAACACCGTGAGCGCCCTCATCGGTCCCTCCGGATGCGGCAAATCGACCTTTCTCCGCTCCCTCAACCGGATGCACGAACTGACCGAGGGGGGCTGGATCACCGGCCAGGTGCTGCTCGATAACCACGACGTCTACTCGGCGCGGGTCAACCCGACAGAGCTCCGCCGCCGCGTCGGGATGGTCTTCCAGAAGGCCGCGCCCTTCCCGACGATGTCGATCGCGGAGAACGTGTCGGCGGGCCCCAGACTCACCGGCCTGGTCCGCAAGCGAGATATCCCCGACCTGGTGCAGCGCTGCCTCCGGCAGGCCGCCCTCTGGGATGAGGTGAAGGACCGGCTCGACCAGCCGGCCACCGCACTCTCCGGCGGCCAGCAGCAGCGCCTCTGCATCGCGCGGACGCTGGCCAACCAGCCGGAAGTGCTGCTGCTCGACGAGCCCTGCTCCGCACTCGACCCGATCTCGACGCAGAAGATCGAGGAGCTCCTGCTCGAGATCAAGAAGGACTACACCATCATCCTCGTGACGCATAATCTTCAGCAGGCGGCCCGCGCCTCGGATTTCACCGCCTTCTTCGACGCCGGCCGGCTGGTGGAGTTCGGCGAGACCCGGCGGCTGTTCACCACCCCGGTCGAGGAGCGGACCGAGGCGTACATCACCGGGAGGTTCGGATGACCCAGGACCAACACCGCCATTTCCACGACGAGCTGAGCCACGTCAAGGTCCGGCTCCTCACGATGTCGGGCGAGGCCGAGGCGGCGTTGGCCGTGGCGGTGGAGGCCTTGCTTGAACGGGACGCGGCCAAGGCCCATCGGGTCATCTCCGGCGACCGGGGGATCGACGCCCTCGAGGTCGAGATCGAGGAGAAGTGCATCGAGCTCCTGGGGCTCCAGCAGCCGATGGCGCGCGACCTCCGGATGCTCACCGCGGCGCTCAAGATCGCCAACGACCTCGAGCGCGTGGGCGACCACGCGGTCAACATCGCGCAGTCCGCCGAGCGCCTCACGCAGTCCCGCCCCATCGCGCCGGAGCCGGAACTGATCGAGATGGCGCGCCTCGCACGCGAGATGCTGGCCGACGCGCTCGAGGCCTTCGTCCGAAGCGACGCAGCCGCGGCCCGCGATGTCTGCCGCCGGGACGATCAGGTCGATGGGCTCCACCGGTCGGTATTCCGCATCCTCCTGACCCACATGATGGAGGACGCCCACATGATCGGTGCCGGAATGGAGCTCTTCCTCGTGAGCCGGAACCTGGAGCGCGTGGCCGACCTCGCCACCAACATCGGGGAGGACGTGGTGTTCCTCGTGGAGGGCAAGTCGATCAAGCATCACGCCGAGGACCGGGGTGAGGCCCCGAAGGCTGCGACCACCGGATGAGCCTCCCCGACCCGGCCCCGCGCGAACGGCTCGCGGCCATCGACGTCGGATCGAACTCGATCCGGCTCGTCGTGGCGGAGTACGACCCGGCGGCCGGCCTCTCCATCATCGACGAAGTGAAGGACCAACCCCGCCTTGCCCGCGGGCTCGCGGCCACCGGCATCCTCGACGACGTGGCGATGGCCCGCGCCCTGGAGACCCTCGACCGGATGCGCGAGGTCTGCGAACGGCGCGGCGTCAGGCGGATCTCGGCGGTGGCCACTTCGGCCGTCCGCGATGCGAAGAACGGAGCGCTCTTCCTCGACCGGGTGCGCAAGCGGCTGGGACTCCCGCTCCGGGTCATCGACGCCGACGAAGAGGCCCGACTCTCTTTCCGCTCGGTGGCCCGGCACTTCCGCCTCGAACAGGGGCGCAGCGTCGTGGCCGACATCGGTGGCGGTTCGCTCGAGCTGGTGAGTGCCATGAAAGGCGTCATCCAGCGGAAGGTCTCCCTGCCCTGGGGTGCTGTCCGCCTCACCGAACGCTTCAAGTTGGACGCGCACGCCCAACGCAAGCACGTCGACGGGCTCCGCGCCGAGGTGCGGAAGACTCTCCGGAAGACCCTCCCGCCGCGCGAGTGGGCCGGAGGGACCGTCATCGGCTCCGGTGGCACCTACACCAACCTGGCCCGAATGGCGGTCGCGCGGCGCACCGGGATCGTGCCGGAGGCCGTACACGGCACCACCGTCACCACCAGCGAAGTGGAACAGCTCCTCGAATGGCTGGTGGAACTCGGCCCCGAGCGCCGACGCCAGGTCGCCGGCCTTTCGGCCCACCGCGCCGACATCATCGTGGCGGGTCTGGCGGTCACGATCGAACTCCTGGAGCAGCTTGAGGCGCGCGAGGTGTCTGTCAGCGCCTATGGCCTCCGCGAGGGATTGCTGCTCGAAATGGTGGGGAGCGAGACCCGGGCCCCGAAGGAGCAGGACCCCCTGCAGCTGGCCCGCGAGTTCGTCGAGCGCTGCCAAGGCGACCGCCGCCACGTCGAGCAGGTCCGGCGCCTGGCCCTCCAGCTCTTCGAGCAATTGGGTGAGAAGATCGGCTGCGCCCACGAGGAGCGCACACTCCTGGAGTACGCCGCCCTCCTGCACGACGTGGGACAGTTGGTGAGCTACCGCGGGCATCACAAGCACAGCGCCCAGCTCATCCAGAACGCCGATCGACTCGGCTTCAACGCCCACGATCGGGTGCTCGTGGCCCTCATCAGTCGCTACCATCGAAAGGCGGGGCCCTCGAAGAAGCACGAGCCGTTCGCCGCGCTGTCGCGCGAAGATCAGGGGATCGTCCGCCGCCTGTCGGGCCTCCTGCGCCTGGCCGACGGGCTCGACCGCGGCCACACCAGCGCGGTCGAGACGATCCGCACCCGCCTGATGAGCGACAAGCTGATCGTCAGCGTGGCGCCCCGCCTCGCCCGCGCCGACTTGGGGCTCGAAGTCTGGGCCGCGGATCGCAAGAGCGACGTGCTGGCGAAGGTGCTGAAGCGGGAGGTGGTGGTGAAGACAGTAAGAAGTAAGAAGTAAGAAGTAAGAAGTAAGAAGTGAGAAGTGAGAAGTGAGAAGTTAGAAGTAAGAAGTGAAGAGTAAAGAGTGAAGAGGATATGGACCCAACACGTCATCCTGAGCGCAGCGAAGGATCGGCCCGCCTCCGAACCAATCCTTCGCTCCGCTCAGGATGACTCCGATGGGGCGGCCGCGCCCGGATCTTCGCTCGTCCATGTTCCCTCGTCCTCTCCCCTCTCCTCTATCCCCTCCCTTTTCACTCTTCACTTCTTACTTCTCACTTCTCTCTTCTTACTTCTCACTTCCTACTCTTCACTTCTCACTCCCCATACGGCACCCAGATGTTCTTGATCTGCGTCGCCTGGTCGAGGAACTCCTCCCCTTCCCCCTGTTCCGCGTCGTACCAATCCCGTCCCCGGCCGTAGGTGACCCAGGTGCGCTTCAGGTTCGATGCGGAGAGGCGCTCGACGTCGGCACTCCCCGTCTCCGAGCCGAAGTACCACATCGCGTCGACGTCGTCGTGGGCCGCCAGGACCTGCGCCAGTTCATCCCGCCCGCCGGTCACGATGTTGATGACACCGGCCGGCACATCCGACGTCTCCAGCACCTGGTACAGGTCGGTGGCACTGAGCGGTGACCGCTCCGAAGGCACTACCACGGTCGTGTTGCCGAGTGCCACCGCCGGCGCCACCAGCGAGAGGAGGCCCAGGAGCGGCGCCTCGCGGGGGCAGATGATCCCCATCACGCCGATCGCTTCCGGCATCGCGAGCGTCACGTTGCGGTAGGGTGTATGGTGTACCCGGCCATCCCACTTGTCGGCCCACGCCGCGTAGGTGAAGAGCCGGCGGATCGACGCCTCGACCTCGCGGGAGGCGTCCTTGGTCGTGGCACCGGTGAGCGCCCGGATCCGCTCCGCAAATTCGCGTTCCCGGACAGCCAGGTTCTCGGCCACGTAGTAGAGGATCTGCGCCTTCTGGTGCGCCGTGGTACGGGCCCAGCCATCGGCGGCCTTCCGCGCCGCTTCCACGGCGTTCCGGATGTCCTTCCGGTTCCCGGTGCCGACCTCGCCCAGCATCGTGCCATCGGGGGCGTACACGGGAGTGCTGTACCCCGAGTCGGGGCGCGCCTGCTTGCCGCCGATGAACAGTTTGGCGGTGCGGTCAACGGGCGGTGGGGCGGAGGGACGGCGGGACGGAGTGGTCGCGCGTCGAGCCGCCGCCTTCGTCGCCGGGTCGAGCCACTTCACGCTCTTCTTCCTTGCCCCGCCTCTTCGACCCTCCGCCCCTCCAACCCTCCAACTCGCCTTCACATATTCCCGCAGCCCCTCGATCCCCCCTTCGCGCCCGAAGCCGCTCTCCCGATACCCGCCGAACCCGCTCGCCGCATCGAACATGTTGGTGCAGTTGACCCACACCGTCCCGGCGTTGAGCTTGGGCGCCACATCGAGCGCCAGGTTCAGGTTGTCGGTCCAGACGCTCGCCGCGAGTCCATACACCGTGTTGTTGCCCATCTCGACGGCCTCATCCGGCGTGCGGAACGTCATCAGCACCACCACCGGCCCGAAGATCTCCTCCTGCGCGATCGTGGCCGCCGGCGACACGTTGGTGAAGAGCGTCGGCGGATAGAACCAGCCGTCGGTGGGACAGCTCCATGAGGGCTGCCAGCGAACGGCCCCTTCGTCCTCGCCCTGCTTCACCAGCTTCTCGATCCGCCGCAGCTGCACCGGCGCCACGATGGCCCCGATGTCCACGCCCTTGTCGAGCGGATCGCCGACGCGAAGGGTCTCCATCCGTGCCCGCAGCTTCCGCACCAGACGCTCGGCCACCGACTCCTGGACCAGTATCCGGGAACCGGCACAGCAGACCTGGCCCTGGTTGAACCAGATGGCGTCGACCACGCCCTCGACGACGCTGTCGAGGTCGGCGTTGTCAAAGACGATGAACGGCGACTTGCCGCCGAGCTCCAGCGAGATCCGCTTGCCGCTCCCCGCCGTCGCGATCCGGATGGCCCGCCCCACCTCGGTGGAGCCGGTGAAGGCGATCTTGTCGACCCCCGGATGCCTGACCAGCGCTTCGCCGGTGCGGCCATCGCCGGTGATGATGTTGACCACACCCTTCGGCAGTCCCGCCTCCTCGACGATCTCGGCGAACAGGAGCGCCGTGAGCGAGGTGAACTCAGCCGGCTTGAGCACGACCGTGTTCCCCATCGCCAGGGCCGGCGCGATCTTCCACGACAACATCAGGAGGGGGAAGTTCCAGGGGATGATCTGTCCCACGACACCCACCGGGACGGCGCCGGGGAGCTCGGCGTCCATCAGCTGCGCCCAGCCAGCGTGGTGGTAGAAGTGCCGAGCGACGAGCGGGATGTCGATATCCCGGCTCTCACGGATCGGCTTCCCGTTGTCGAGCGACTCCACCACCGCCAGCAGCCGTGAATGCTTCTGGACGAGGCGTGCGAGGGCGTACAGGTGCCGGGCGCGCGCGTGCCCGCCCAGCGCCCACCACCCCGGCTGCGCTCTGCGGGCTGCGTTGACCGCCGCATCGACGTCCGAGGCCGATGCCTGGGCCACGCTCGCGAGCGGCTTGCCGCTGGCAGGGTTCATCGTCTCGAACGCGTCGCCCCCCCGGGCCTGGCGCCACGCCCCACCGATGAAGAGCCCGAATCGATGGCCGTGCCGTTCCAGCCACTCCTGGGCCGGCTTCGCGGACTCGGGCGCAGGGCCCCAGCTCATCGACTCGTAGATCTCGGGAATGGTCGTCATGGATGTCTATCCTGGTGAACGGTCAACGGTGAACGGTGAACGGGTGGGTCGGGAAACTCCCGTTCACCGTTCACTGTTCACCGTTCACGGCATTCACGCCATCGGGTGACGGTGGTTGGCCGAATAGCGACCGGTCGCGGCGTGTTCGAGCTGTCGTTCGATATCGGTGAGCAACGAGCTCGCGCCGAACCGGAAGAGCTCCGGGCGTAGCCACGCATCGCCCAACTCGTCCTTCATCATCATCAGCCAGTCGAGCGAGTCCTTGGCGGCGCGGATCCCGCCGGCGGGCTTCAAGCCCACGCGGTGGCCGGTCCGCTCGAGGTAGTCACGGATGCAGCGCGCCATCACGAGCCCCACCGGGAGCGTGGCGTTGACGGGTTCCTTGCCGGTCGAGGTCTTGATGAAATCGGCGCCGGCCATCATGCAGACCATCGAGGCGCGGGCCACGTTCCTGAGCGTCGCGAGCTCACCGGTGGCCAGGATCGCCTTCATGTGGGCGTCCCCGCACGCCTCGCGGAAGGCACGGACCTCGTCATAGAGCGCCGGCCAGTCCTCGTTCAGCACGTACCCGCGGGTGATGACGATGTCGATCTCCTCCGCCCCCGCCTCCACGGAGGCGTGGATCTCCGCCAGGCGGGTCTCGAAGGCCGAGAGGCCGGCGGGAAATCCGGTCGACACCGCGGCCACCGGGATCCCCGAACCGCTCAGCGCCTCCACCGCGGTCGGGACCATCGCGTGGTACACGCACACCGCCGCCACCTTGATCCTGAGCGACTCGGCGCCGAGCAGTGCGAGCAGGTCCGGCCGCACCGGCTGGCGGGCCTTGGCACAGAGGCGGCGCACCCGCCCCGGCGTGTCGTCGCCCGAGAGGGTGGTCAGGTCCATCAACGTGACGGCGCGCAGGAGCCACGCCGCCTGCCAGCTCTTCTTGACTGTCCGACGCTTGCCGATCGTGGCCGCGCGGCGCTCGACGGCGCTGCGATTGACCCGCACATCCCGCACCCAGTCGAGCTGCAGGGGGATGCCGGGATTGCGCGGTGTAAAAGGCAGCGGTGCCAGCCGTACCGGTGCCAGATCGAGTTGCTCGGACACTCAAGAACTCCAATGCCGTGGACCAGTAATATGGAATGGTGCGGTGAGGCATGCTAACCCAAGCGGCATGTTCGAGCTCACTGCCCGCCCGCCGATCCCGCCATCGCCGACCCAGAAGGTGAGAAGGGCTGCCATTTGCACGCCAAAATGGCAGTAATGCTCGGTACGGGGTTTGCCCAGTGCGGGGTGCTGCTTGGGGGGCCGACCGGCCCGAAGACTATCGAAAGGAATGAGGCATATGGCATCGAAGATCATCGGTATCGACCTTGGCACGACCAACAGCGTCGTGTCGGTGATGGAGGGTGGCGACCCGGTCGTCATCCCGAACGCCGAAGGGGGCCGCACGACGCCCTCGGTCGTGGCGTTCACGAAGGACGGGGAGCGGCTGGTGGGTACGGTGGCCAAGCGGCAGGCGGTCACCAACCCGAAGCAGACCATCTTCTCGATCAAGCGCTTCATGGGGCGGCGGACGCCGGAGGTCACCGAGGAGGCCCGGCGGGTGCCGTATCGCATCGTGCCCGGCACCAACGACCTGGCGGCGGTCGAGATCGGCGACAAGCGCTACACGCCGCCCGAGATCTCGGCGATGATCCTGCAGAAGATGAAGCAGACGGCCGAGGACTACCTGGGATACAAGGTGGACAAGGCCGTCATCACCGTCCCCGCCTACTTCAACGACGCCCAGCGTCAGGCCACGAAGGATGCCGGCAAGGTGGCGGGGCTCGAAGTGCTCCGGATCATCAACGAGCCGACGGCCGCGGCGCTGGCGTACGGTCTCGACAAGAAGAAGGAAGAGAAGATCGCCGTATTCGACCTGGGCGGCGGCACCTACGACATCTCGGTGCTCGAGCTGGCCGAGGGGGTGTTCGAGGTCAAGAGCACCAACGGCGACACCCACCTGGGTGGTGACGACTTCGACCAGCGGCTGATCGACTGGCTGGTGACCGAGTTCAAGAAGGACCAGGGGATCGACCTGTCGAAGGACCCGATGGCACTCCAGCGGCTGAAGGAGGCCGCGGAAAAGGCCAAGATGGAGCTCTCGTCCACGATGCAGACGGAGATCAACCTCCCCTTCATCACGGCCGACCAGTCGGG
Source organism: Gemmatimonadales bacterium (assembly GCA_035693225.1). Taxonomy (GTDB): domain Bacteria; phylum Gemmatimonadota; class Gemmatimonadetes; order Gemmatimonadales; family GWC2-71-9; genus CAMLHU01. The sequence goes on from DASSGV010000041.1 coordinate 30,982, forward strand.
GCCGAAGCACCTGAACATCTCCCTCACGCGGGCCAAGTTCGAGCAGCTGGTGGACGATCTCATCCAGCGCACCATCCCGCCGATGCAGCAGGCGCTCAAGGATGCGGGCTTGAAGCCGGAGCAGATCGACGAGGTCATCCTGGTCGGCGGCTCGACCCGGATCCCGAAGATCCAGGAGATCGTCAAGAGCTACTTCGGCAAGGAACCCAACCGCTCGGTCAACCCGGACGAGGTCGTGGCCATCGGTGCGGCCATCCAGGGCGGCGTGCTGGGCGGCGAGGTGAAGGACGTCCTCCTCCTCGACGTGACGCCGCTGTCGCTCGGCATCGAGACGCTGGGTGGCGTCACGACGGTCCTGATCGCGCGGAACACCACCATCCCGACCAAGAAGTCGGAGGTGTTCTCGACCGCGGAGGACAACCAGACCACCGTCGAGATCCACGTGCTCCAGGGCGAACGGCAGATGGCGGCGGACAACCGCACCATCGGCAAGTTCCAGCTCACCGGGATGCCGCCGGCCCCGCGGGGAATGCCGCAGGTCGAGGTCACGTTCGACATCGACGCCAACGGGATCCTGCACGTCTCGGCCAAGGACAAGGCGACCGGCAAGGAGCAGAAGATCCGGATCGAGGCGTCGAGCGGGCTGTCGGACGCCGAGATCGACAAGATGGTCAAGGCGGCCGAAGCGAGCGCCGCGGACGACAAGCAGCGCCGGGAGGAGATCGAGGCGCGCAACCAGCTCGACGGCCTGGTGTACAAGGTCGAGAAGGACAGCAAGGAGTGGGTGGACCGCCTCTCCGGTGAGGTGAAGACCCGGCTGGACCAGGGGATCACCGCCGGCAAGGAGGCGCTCCGCACCGGGGAGCCCGCCAAGATCCGGCAGGCGCTCGACGAGCTCAACGCGGCGTACTCCGCCGCGGGCGCGTCGCTCTACCAGAGCGGCCAGGCGGCCGGCACCGGCGAGACGGGAGCGGCCGGCGCCCCGGGCGAAGAGACCAAGCCCGAGGATGTGGTCGAGGCCGACTACGAGATCGTCGACGACGGCGCTAAGAAGGAGTGAAGAGCGCACCGCGCCTGCAATGAAAGGCACCTCGACGCGCCGCCCGGGTGCAACATCCCCGGCGGCGCGCTCGTAGGTGGATGCGACGCCCCGCACGTTCGAGGCATCCAGTATTAGGTTCGAATGGTCAGGAGGCGCAGAGGCGTCGGGCCGTCGGCCCTCCGGCTCCGGGCCGTCAGCTCCAGTCCCTTGGTTCCCGTGAGGATCCCCATGTCGGTACGCTCCCAGAATTGGCTCAAGTTCGGCGGCCTGGCAACGGTCGCCTTCGCGCTCGGCCTGCTCATTGCCGGGCTGCTCAACCTTCCCGCCGGATCGTGGGCGCTGCAGCGCCCCGCCCATCCCGGCTCGATCATCACCCCGGTCAGCGACATTCCCTCCACTCCGGCGCTCAAGTCCCTCGAGCAACTGAGTGATGCATTCTCAAGCGTCGCCGAGGCGGTGCGGCCGTCCGTGGTGTTCGTGAGCGCACAGCACACCGAGACCGCCCAGCAGGCCCCCACGCTGCCGCCCGGATGGAACCAGTTCTTTCCCCACGGGATGCGGTCGAAGCCGCAGGTCGAGCGAGGGACCGGCTCCGGCTTCATCGTCTCGGCCGACGGCTACATCCTCACCAACAATCACGTGGTGGCCGGGGCTGACAAGGTCACCGTCCGACTCATCGACCAGCGGGAGTTCACGGCCCGGGTCATCGGCACGGATCCCGCCACCGACGTCGCCGTCATCAAGATCGACGCGCACGACCTGCCACCTCTGCCCCTCGGCAACAGTGACGCGGCTCACGTCGGAGAGTGGGTCCTCGCGATCGGGAATCCGCTGGGTGACAACCTCGCGTTCACCGTGACGCAGGGGATCATCAGCGCCAAGGGCCGCCGGCTCGACGGGCTGTCCCAGGCCGGCCAGCGGAGCATCAGCGACTACATCCAGACCGACGCAGCGATCAACCCGGGCAACTCCGGCGGCCCGCTCGTGAACGTGCGGGGCGAGGTCATCGGCATCAACTCGGCCATCGCCAGCGAGACCGGGTATTACTCCGGCTATGGCTTTGCCATCCCGATCAACCTGGTGCGCGAGGTGATGGACCAGCTGGTGGCCCACGGCAAGGTCGAGCGCGCACAGCTCGGCGTGCTGGTGCAGGAAGCCACCGCCAACGACGCCGCCTATGTGGGCCTCGACGGAATCCGCGGCGTGGTGATCCAGGACTTCGGGGATGACGCGTCACCGGCCAAGAAGGCGGGGATCGAGCGGGGCGACGTGGTCATCAGCATCGACGGCAAGCCGATCAACCGGGTGGCGGAGCTGCAGCAGGCCGTGGCCTTCAAGCACCCGGGCGATCAGGTGGCGGTCGAAGTGGCCCGCCGCGGCGGCGTGCGGAAGACCATCACCGTGCGGCTCACTGCGTCGGACAGCGCGGACACCGCCAAGCTGGCCCGGAGCGGCGGCGGAACGGGCGAGGCGGCTCCTGCCGCACGCAACGCCGGAGCGCTCCTTGGCATCACCGTGCGCCCGCTGACCTCCGACCTGGCCGATCAGTATCAGCTGACCGACCAGATCCAGGGTCTCGTGGTGACCGACGTCGACCCGAACGGGCCGTCCGCGCAGTACCTGCTCGATGAATCGGCCGGCGGGCCCGACATCATCACCGCCGTCGAGGGGAAGCCGGTCAAGACCGAGACCGAACTCCGCGATGCGCTCAAGGCCGCGGGCGCCGGCAGCATCGTGACGCTCGACCTGTACAACGCGCGGACCGACAGCCGCCGCCTGACCCGCATCAAGCTCTCGGGCGGCGGCTCCGGCTCCTGACCCGACGCATGATGCAGGACCGAAGGGCCCGGCTGACACGCCGGGCCCTTCGCATTGGACGCAGGGGCGCGGCTATCTTTTGGTCGACTCCAGCAGGCACATGCCAGCCATGACCGCGACCGCCACCGCACCCGGGATCATCCACGCCCCGACCGGCACCACCCTGAGCTGCAAGGGGTGGGTGCAGGAGGCGGCGATGCGGATGCTGATGAACAACCTCGACCCGGCGGTGGCGGAGCACCCGGATCAGCTCATCGTGTACGGCGGTGGCGGCAAGGCGGCACGGAACTGGGAGTGCTACCACCGGATCATCGCCACGCTCAAGCGCCTTGACGACGACGAGACCCTGCTGGTGCAGAGCGGGAAGCCGGTCGGCGTCTTCCGCACCCACCCCGACGCGCCGAGGGTGCTCATCGCCAATGCGCACCTGGTGCCGCGCTGGGCCACGGCCGACGAATTCCGGCGGCTCGACGCGCTGGGACTCACGATGTACGGCCAGATGACGGCGGGATCGTGGATCTACATCGGGACCCAGGGGATCCTGCAGGGCACCTACGAGACCTTTGCCGAGTGCGCCAGGCGCGATTTCGGCGGCACGCTGGCCGGTCGGCTGGTGGTGACCGGCGGGCTTGGCGGGATGGGTGGCGCGCAGCCCCTTGCCGCCACGATGAACGGCGCGGCGTTCCTCGGCGTCGATGTCGACGCCAGTCGGATCGAGCGGCGGGTCGCGACCGGCTACTGCGACCGGATGACGGGTTCGCTCGACGAGGCGCTCGCATGGGTGGAGCAGGCACGGAAGGCGCGGGCAGCGCTCAGTGTCGGGCTGGCGGGGAACGTCGCCGATGTCCTGCCGGAACTCGTCCGTCGCGGCGTCGCCGTGGACGTGGTGACCGACCAGACCAGCGCGCACGACCTGCGGGTGGGATACATCCCGTCCGGATATGACCTGGCGACCGCGGCGGAACTGCGCGTCACGGACCCCGCCGGATATGAAGCGAAGGTGCTGGACTCCATGCAACGCCACGTCGAGGCGTGGCTGCAGCTCAAGCGGGCCGGTGCGGTGGCGTTCGACTACGGCAACAACATCCGGGGGCAGGTGGCCGATCGTCGAGGGATGAAGCAGGCCTTCGACATTCCCGGATTCGTGCCTGAGTTTATCCGCCCCCTCTTCTGTCGCGGCGCGGGGCCCTTCCGCTGGGCGGCGCTTTCCGGCGATCCGGCCGACATCCACGCCACCGACGACGCAGTGCTCGAGACCTTTCCCGACAAGGAGCCGCTGGCGCGCTGGATCCGGCAGGCGCGGGAGAAGGTCCATTTCCAGGGACTCCCCGCCCGGATCTGCTGGCTCGAGTACGGCGAGCGGGCCCGGATGGGAGAGCGGTTCAACTGGATGGTCAAGACGGGCAAAGTTCGGGCGCCGCTCGTCATCGGCCGGGACCACCTGGACACGGGATCGGTCGCCTCGCCCAATCGGGAGACCGAGGCGATGAAGGACGGCTCCGACGCCATCGCCGACTGGCCGCTCCTCAACGCGATGCTCAACACCGCCTGCGGTGCAAGCTGGGTGTCGCTGCACCACGGTGGCGGAGTCGGGATCGGGTATTCGATCCACGCAGGAATGGTCGTCGTTGCCGACGGCACCGAGCAGGCCGGCGTTCGGCTCCAGCGGGTCCTCACCGCCGATCCGGGGACCGGAGTGATGCGCCACGCCGATGCCGGCTACGACGACGCCATCGCGATCGCGAATGAACGGGGCGTGGATCTGCCGATGGTGAATGGGTGAGGGGTGCGAGTGGGGAGTGAAGAGTGAAGAGTGAAGAGTGGCGAGGGATGAGTGGCGAGTGGGAAGTGGTGGGTGAGCGTGCGCGTGGCCGCCGCACGTCATCCTGAGGAGCCTTCAGGCTCCACGTCATCCTGAGGAGCCTTCAGGCTCCGAAGGATCGCTGAGCCGGCAAGCCGATTCCCTCGCTCCGCTCGGGACAGGCTCTTCGGCCCTGCGGGCCTCAGGATGACGAATGCCCCATCGGATTCCCCCGTTCACCCTTCACCGTTTACCGTTCACCCATCGACATGCCAGTCCTGACCAACATCTCGACCCTCTACACCTGTGCCGGTGCCGGCCAGGGTGACGTCGGCCCGATCGCCGACGCCGCCTTGGCGTGGGAGGGCGATGTCGTCCGCTGGGTCGGACCGGCGGGCACGCTCCCGGCCACCTATCGCGACTGGCCGCGGGAAGACGCCGAGGGTGGGATGGTGATCCCGGGGCTGGTGGATTGTCACACCCATCTGGCCTTCGGCGGGTGGCGGGCCGATGACTTTGAGCGCCGGATCAGGGGCGAGACGTACCTGCAGATCGCCGAAGCGGGCGGTGGCATCGCATCGACGGTGCGCCGGACCCGGGCGCTCTCGGATTCGGATCTGACCGAGCGGGCTGCAGGTTTTCTGGCTGAGATGGTGGCACTCGGCGTCACGACCGTCGAAGCCAAGAGCGGGTACGGGCTCGAGCTCGACGCCGAGCTCCGCATCCTGCGCACGTACCGCCAGCTGGATGAGCGGGGTCCGGCGCGGATCGTATCGACCTTCCTTGGCGCTCACGCGGTACCTCCGGAGTATGCCGGCCGACGCGCTGAGTATCTGGCGCTCGTCGTCGATCAGATGATCCCGGCGGTGGCGCGGGAGCGACTGGCCGCCTTCTGCGACGTGTTCGTCGAGCGTTCGGCCTTTTCCCTCGACGAGGCGCGGCAGGTGTTCCGGGCCGCGGCGGCAGCGGGGCTCCGGCCGAAGCTCCACGCCGACCAGCTCACCGCCGCGGGCGGCGCGGAGCTCGCCGCCGAGGTCGGTGCCGTGAGTGCCGATCACCTGGAGCACACGACCGCGGCCGGGATCTCCGCGTTGGCGCGGAGCGGTGTCGTGGCGGTGAGCCTTCCCCTGGCGACATTGTACCTTGGGCAGAGACCACAGCCATCGCGTGCGTTCATCGACGCCGGCGTTCCGGTGGCGGTGGCGACCGATTTCAATCCGGGCTCCGCACCGAGCAATCACCTGCCGTTGGCGTTGTTATTGGCCTGCACGCTGCAGCGGATGACACCGGCTGAGGCGCTCAAGGGTGCGACGCTCTTCGCGGCCCGGGCGCTGGCGCTCGAGGAGACGATCGGATCGCTCCAGCCCGGGAAGCAGGCGGACTTTGCCGTCATCGATGCTCCTGAAGTGGCCCAGTGGCTCTCCCATTTCCGTCCCAACGCCTGCCGCCGCACCGTGATCGGCGGCGTGACCGCCTGGTCACCAGGATCCATCCCGTATCGGAGCACCGCACCGTGACCGCCACCTTCACCCGAAGCGAGATCCCCAACCCCGCCACCGCACCCGGCGACCCCCGGATCGGCCATCTGCTGGGTGGCCACGTGAACGGCACCTCCAAGCCGCGGGTGGTGCTCATCGGGTTCCCGTCGGATGAAGGCGTGCACCGCAACGGCGGGCGGGTCGGTGCGGCGGGAGCGCCGACGGAGATCCGCCGGTGGCTCTATCGCCTCACGCCGGATGCCCAGAACCACGAGAGCTTCTGTGAACTGGTCGAACGCACCCTCGACCTGGGCGACCTTGCCTGTTCCGACGACGTGGGCCGGGACCAGGGGGCGTTGGCGGAAGTACTGGCACCCTATCTCGAAGACGGGATCTTCCCGATCATCCTGGGTGGCGGACATGAGACCAGTTTCGGGCACTTCCTCGGTTACGCCGGCTCTGATCGCAAGGTGGACGTGATCAACTGGGACGCCCATCCCGACGTGCGGAAGCTGCTCGACGACAAGGGCCACTCCGGATCGCCGTTCCGGGAGGCGCTGCTCCATCCTTCAGGGGCGTGCCGTCGCTACACCGTGGCGGGGTTGCTGCCGCAGTCGGTCGCGGCGAGCCACCTCAACTTCCTGGACGACAACCGGGGGCGCTGGATCTGGGGCGCCGACCTCACCGCCCCCGCCGTCAATGCGATCTACGCCGAGACCGATGGGCCGACGCTCGTCTCGTTCGACATCGACGCGGTGGACCAGACCGCGGCACCGGGAGTGAGTGCGCCGTCGGTGGGAGGGATGGAGGTGGGCCTCTGGCTCCACGCGGCATACCAGGCGGGGCGGAACCCCAAGGTCGCATCAGTGGACCTGGTGGAATGCAACCCGGTGCACGATGTCGATGGGCGTACCGCGCGACTGGCGGCAGTGACGGTGTGGCAGGTGCTCAGGGGGTTGGCGGAGCGGGAGTGAGGTGCGACCCGAGCATCCGGAGCCATCGCTGTGACTGACATCCCGCCGCCACCGCATCGGATCCTCCTCGCCGACCACTTTCGCGACGCGCTGGCCGAGGAGCTGGCGCGCCTCCGGCCCGATCTCGAGCTGCGGGCCCGCGACCGCACCACGATCACCCGCGAGGATCTCCGCTGGGCCGACTGCTACCTCGGCTTCCGGCCCCCGACGACGGTGGAGATCGAGCATGTGTCCTGGGTCCACGGCACCGGTGCCGGGCTCGATGCCTTCCTCTTTCGCCGACACTTCCCCGCCGGGGTGCTTCTCACCCGGACGAGCGAGTCATTCGGACCGAAGATCGGCGAGTACTGCGTGGCCCGGGCGCTGGCGGTGACGCAGGAGCTTTCCGCCTTCGAGGCCGACCAGCGCACGGGTCGATGGGACACCCGCGACCTGCGGATGCTGGCGGGGTCCAGGGCCACCGTCGTAGGGACCGGAGACGTGGGGCGCGGGGTGGCCACGTTGCTCGGAGCGCTGGGCGTGCGGGTGGACGGCGTGTCCCGGTCGGGGGCGGCACGAGCGCCGTTCGCCGCGACACACCCGGTGTCCCGGCTGGGCGCCCTCGCGCCGAAGACCGACTGGCTCATCCTTGCAGCGCCGCTCACCGACGCCACCTGGCATATCGCCAACGCGGCCTTGTTCACGGCCTGCCGCGGGACCTACCTGATCAACGTCGGACGGGGCGGCCTGGTGGATGAAGCGGCGTTGCTCACGGCGCTTGACGCCGGAGCCGTCGGCGGGGCCGCGCTCGATGTATTCGAGACCGAGCCGCTGCCGGCCGGTTCGCCGCTGTGGAAGCACCCGCGGGTCACCATCTCGCCGCACGTATCGGGACTCTCCACCATCGCGAATGCCGCGAAGGGGTTCCTCGACGCACTGGGATCGCTGGAGCGGGGGGAGCGACCGACGATGGCCGTGGATCCCGCCCGGGGCTACTAGGACCGATCGGCGAGATACCGGCGCATCAGCGCCGTGGTCGAGCTGTCGTGGCCATCAGCTGCGGGCTCCCCTGCCACCAGCTCCGCGCCGATCCGTTGCGCCAGCGCCTTCCCCAGTTCCACTCCCCATTGATCGAACGAATCGATCCCCCAGATGGCCCCTTGGGTGAACACACTGTGTTCGTAGAGTGCCACCAGCGCTCCCAACGTCCGCGGGGTGAGCCGATCGGCCAGGATCGTCGAGGTGGGTCGGTTCCCTTCGAATACCCGATGCGGTACCAGCGCTTCCGGCGTCCCTTCCGCGCGGACCTCGTCGGCGGTCTTGCCGAAGGCGAGCGCCTCGGTCTGGGCAAAGACATTGGCCATCAGCAGGTCGTGGTGGCCCTCGAGCGGATTGAGCGACCGGGAGAAAGCAATGAAGTCACAGGGGATGAGTTTCGTCCCCTGGTGGATCAACTGGTAGAAGGAGTGCTGCCCGTTGGTTCCCGGCTCGCCCCAGTAAATCGGGCTGGTGTCATACGCCGCCTGGCCGCCGTCGAGCGTGACATGCTTGCCGTTGCTCTCCATCGTCAGTTGCTGGAGATAGGCGGGGAAGCGCTTGAGGTACTGATCGTACGGAAGTACCGCGAGGGTCCGGGCGTCCCAGAAGTCGGCGTACCAGACCGCGAGGAGGCCCAGGATGACCGGCAGGTTCTTTGCCGGCGGTGCGGTGCGAAAATGGACGTCCATCGCGTGGAAGCCCGCGAGCATCTCTCGGAACCGGTCCGGGCCCACGGCGATCATCGTAGAGAGCCCGATGGCCGAGTCCATCGAGTAACGGCCACCCACCCAGTCCCAGAACTCGAACATATGTGCCGGATCGATCCCGAAGCTGGCCACGCCGGTCGCATTGGTCGACACGGCGACGAAGTGGCGGCGCACCGCCGCCTCGTCGCCCAGGGCGCGGACCGCCCACGCCCGGGCGGTGTGGGCGTTGGTCAACGTCTCCAGGGTCGTGAACGTCTTGGAGCAGACGATGAACAGCGTCTCGGCCGGGTCCAGGTCGCGGGTGGCCTCGACGAAGTCGGTGGCGTCGATGTTGGAGATGAACCGGAAGGTCAGGTCGCGGGCGCTGTAGTGGCGCAGCGCCTCGTAGGCCATCACCGGACCCAGGTCGGAGCCGCCGATCCCGATGTTGATGACGTTGCGGATGGGCCGCCCGGTATGGCCCTTCCAGCGGCCGTTCCGGATCTCGTCGGCGAAGGCCGCCATCCGATCGAGCACGGCGTGGACCGCGGGCACCACATCCACGCCATCGACGACCATCCGCTCGTCCTTCGGCGCGCGCAATGCCACGTGCAGGACCGACCGACCCTCCGTCGCGTTGATCTTGGCTCCGTTGAACATCGCCTCGATGCGCGCCGACAAGCCCCGCGCCTCGGCAAGCTGCAGCAGGAGCCGCATCGTCTCGTCGGTCACGAGGTGCTTGGAATAGTCCAGGTACAGCCCCGCGGCTTCCAGGGCCAGCCGGGTGCCGCGACCAGGCTCGTCGTGGAAGAGCTGACGCAACGACACCGCCCGCAGCGTGTCGTGATGGGCCGACAGCGCCCGCCAGGCGGGCAGATCGGTGAGCGGTACAGCCGGCGTATCGGCACGGCGGGGCATCGTTCCTCCCTTAGGTCCTTCGCGCGGCGCCGGATCGACCCAGCACCGTGGACTTGGCGGAAAGACAGTCGAGCAGGTCCTGCCACGACTTGTCGAAGGCCCTGGCACCATCGGCCTGCAGCTTCGCGGCCAGCGCCGCCAGGTCGACGCCGGCCCTGGTGAATTCCGCCAGCACCGCGTCGGCCGCGCCGCCATCGGGCGGAAGGACGCTGCCCACCCGGCCGTGATCGGCAAAGGCCAGCAGTGTCTTCTCCGGGATGGTGTCGATCGTATCCGGGGCCGCGAGCGCCACCACGTACAAGGTATCCGAGGCCGCGGGATCCTTGGTGCCGGTGCTGGCCCAGAGGAGCCGCTGGGGCCGGACCCCCGCGGCGGCGAGGGTGCGCCACCGGGGCGACTCCAGCAGGCGGCGGTACTCCCGGTAGACACCGCCCGCGACCGCGATGCCCAGGCGGTTGTGCATCGGCACCGGCACCGCCTCCGCCACGGCGACGTCCCAGCGGCTGATGAAGACCGACGCGACTGAGTCGACGTGCGGGTCGAGTCCCGCGGCGAGCCTTCGTTCGATGCCGCGAAGGAAGGCCAGAGCGGCGGCCAGGTACTGCTCCACGGAAAAGAGCAGCGTCACGTTGATCGGCACGCCGCCGAAGATCGATTCCTCGATGGCGACGATCCCTTCGGGCGTGCCGGGGATCTTGATGAAGAGGTTGGGCCGGCCGGCCTGAGCGTGGAGCCGGCGCGCGGCCGCGACCGACCGGGCGGTGTCGGCGGCAAGGAGCGGAGAGAGCTCCAGGGATACCCAGCCATCCACGCCTCCGGTCCGCTCGTGCACCGGTCGGAAGAGATCCGCGGCGCGGCGCAGGTCCTCGATCGCCAGCTCGAAGAAGAGCTCCTCGCCGGCCTTGCCTTCCGTTGCCTTCTGGCGGATGGCCGCGTCATAGGCGGTGCCGTTCCGGAACGCGTGGTCGAAGATCGTGGGATTGGAGGTCAGGCCGGTGATCGCCCGCTCGGTGATGTGTCCCTGCAGCGTGCCGTCATCGAGGATGCCGCGGGTGATGTTGTCGAGCCAGAGGCTCTGGCCAAGGTCGTGCAGTCGTCGTGCGGGATTCATCGAGTCTCCTCCTGCAGGCGCCCGCCGGCCGGCCGGCCCAGCAGCGCCGGAAGGTCGGCCGAGGCGAGCTGGCCGATCCGTTCGACGGTCAGGTCGGCGGCGGGGTACGCCGCAATGTTCCGGGGATCCAGCGCATAATGGCCCTGGCGCGGGAAGACGGTCGTCACGCGATCGGACCAGACCTGCTTGATCGCGGCCAGGACGCGGAGCTTGTCGTCGACCATCACGTAGTGCCGGGCCGGATGGCGCTCGACCACGGCATCGAGCATCCGCTCCTTGTGGATGAAGATCTCGACCCGTCCCTCCACGGCGTCCCAGAGTCCCGAACGCTCGATCTTCCGCGGTTGGAAGACGACGTCTCCATCCGACAGGATGACCGTCGGGCCGAGGCGTCGGCACCAATGCAGCACGTCAAGCGCGCCGTCATACAGGCGGTCGGCGAACGGATAATCGATGAGGAAGGACGACATCGCCATCAACCGGGTGTCGCTCTCGTTGGCGGCGCGGTAGCGCTGCAACGCGCCGAGGTAATCGGCGTACCCCAGTTCGCTGCGGAGCTGCTCGAAGCCACTCCAGTAACGATCGGCCGAGTCGGACCCGAACTCACGGATCAGGTGTGCCCGGAGTTCGGCCACGATCGCATCGTTGTCGAGCAGCGTGTTGTCGCAGTCGAAGAGGAACACGACGTCCGACGTCGTGGTCACCGGGAGACGCCGGTGCGGGTCGGGTCGTGCCAGGCGCCGTGGGCGGCAATGAGTGCATCCGCCTCCGACGGCCCCCAGGTGCCGATCCGATACGGGATGGCCCTGGGGTGTCGCGCCAGCACTCCGTTGACCGCGGCCCACGCCGCCTCGACGGCATCCCACCGGGTGAAGAGCGCACCATCACCCTCCATCGCGGCGCTCAGCAGCCGCTGATACGGCGACTCGGCACCCAGCATCTCCTCGACCATCGAGAGCTCCTGCTGCTCGCCCACGAACTCCTTGCCGGGCCGCTTGACCCGCGCCGCGAGCGCGATGACGGCGTTGGGGGAGAGCCGGAAACGCAGGTAGTTCCCCGGGCCGGCGGCGGGGGCCGAATCGCTGAACACCTGTGCCGGCGGCGCCTTGAGCTGGACCACCACTTCGGTGGCCGTGACCGGAAGGCACTTGCCCGAGCGCACGTACCACGGGACCCCGGCCCACCGCCACGAATCGATGAAGAGCCGCGCCGCACAGTAGGTCTCCACGTCGGAGGTGCGGGGCACGTGCGGCACCTTGCGGTACCCGATGTACTGGCCGCGCACGATGTCCTTCGACGTGAGCGGACGCATCGCCTTGAAGATCGTGGCCTTCTCGGTCTGCACGGCACCGTAGCCCTGGTAGGCGGGCGGCTCCATCGCCAGCAGGGCGACGATCTGGAAGAGATGGTTCTGGATCACGTCGCGCAGGCACCCGGCGGACTCATAGAATGCGCCCCGGTCATGGACGCCGAAATTCTCCGCGAGGGTGACCTGGACGCTCGCCACGTGATCGCGGTTCCAGATCGGCTCCAGGAAGGAATTGGCGAAGCGGAAATACAGGATGTTCATGATCGCCTCCTTCCCGAGGAAGTGGTCGATCCGGAAGATCGAATCTTCGGGGAACGCCGCCTGTGCGACGGCGTTGAGGCGTCGGGCCGAGGCGAGATCGCGGCCGAACGGCTTCTCCACCACGACCCGCGCCTGCGCGGCGAGGCCGGCGGCGTGGAGGCCGTCGATGACCGTCGCGAAGAGCGCGGGCGGGATGGCCAGGTAGTGCGCCGGATGCCTGGATCTTCCCAGCGCACGTTTCAGCGCAATGAACGTGGCCGCGTCGTTGTAATTCCCCGGCACGTACTCGATGAGCGACAGGAGGCGGTCGAGCGCCCGGCGTTCCGGCTTTGCCCCGGAGGCCCGGACGCTCTCCGCCACACGCCGGCGCAGTTCGGCGACGCTCATCTGGGTGGAGGCCACCCCGACGATCGGCACGGTCAACGCGCCCCGCTTGACCATCGCATACAGCGCGGGGAAGATCATCTTGTGTGCGAGGTCGCCGGTGACCCCGAACAACACCAGCGCATCGGAGCGGTCCGGACGATGTGGATCGACGTTCATAGCCAACTCCCTGGTCCAGGGACCCGGACCACCTTCAGCGAGGGGCCGCGGCATCCGCGGCTCACGATGGTGTCCGCTCGAGCCGGGCGGCGGCGGCCGCGTCCACCAGCCAGCGGAGCCGCCCGTCGGACGGTGTGATGAGCTGCGCCGGGAGGGCCGCCCCGGCAGGCGCCGGGCCGCGCACCCGCGCGAGGATCTCCGCCTTGGCACTGCCGGAGACGATGAACGTGACGTCGGCCGCGGCATTGATGACGCCGGTGGTGAGCGAGATCCGCCACATCGCCACCGCGGGCGCGTACTCCGCGACGGCCCAACGGGTCTGCTCGCGGGACGCCGCACTCCCGGGAAAGAGCGACGCGGTGTGACCGTCCGTGCCGAGCCCCAGGATCACGAGATCGATCCCCGTCCCGGCGCCCGCACGAGGGGGGCCCGCCGGCGTCCCGAGCACACCTCGCAGCGTCGCTTCGTATCTGGCCGCCGCGGTGGCCGGGTCCTCTTCGCCGTGGATCCGATGGACATTCTCCTGGCGCACCGCGACGTGATCGAGGAGTGCCTCCCGCACCATCCGGTAGTTGCTGCCCCGGGCGTCGGGCGGCACGCATCGCTCGTCGCCCCAGAGGACGACGACCCGGGACCACGCGACCCGGGATCGCCGCGGCTCGGCGGCGAGTCGCTGGTATGCCCCACGCGGGGTCTCGCCGCCGGCGAGCGCCACCACGAAACGTCCGCGCGCCTCGATCGCCAGGGCGGCGGCGGTGACGAACCGGTCCGCCGCCTCGTCCGCGAGCGCATCGGCGTCGGGAAGCACCACCAGCTCCGAGGCCATCGTCCTTACGTCCCCGGGCGGGTCATCGTGTCGACCCTCCCATCCGGGTGCCCCACCAGGACCCGATGCGCGGTGCCGAGGAAGAGCCCGGTATCGACCACACCGACGACGGCCCGGAGCGCGCGTTCGAGGGCGCGGGCATCGGTGCCGTCGTGCAGCGGCCGGGATGGGGTGCAATCGAGGATGTGGTTGCCGTTGTCGGTGACGAACGCAGTGGATCCATCGCCCGCCATCCGGAGCGTGGCCACGAGCCCGAGCGCCTGAAGCTCCCGCGCGACCAGCCACCCGGCGAGGGGGATGATCTCCACCGGGATCCGGCCGCGCTCCCCCAAGGCGCGCACCAGCTTGTCGGGACCGACGAGGATCACCTGCTCACGAGAGGCGGCGGCGACGATCCGTTCGCGGACGAGTGCGCCTCCCCATCCCTTCACCAGGTCGAGTTCGGGGGAGACCTCATCCGCACCATCCACGGTCAGGTCGAGGAGTCCACCAGCGCCCAGCTCGATGAGTGGAATGCCTGCCTGTCGAGCCACATCTGCGGAGGCGCGAGAGGTGGCCACACCGGACACCTTCAATCCGGCGCGGCAACGCGCACCGAGCTTTTCAATGAATACGGACGCCGCGCGGCCGGAGCCGAGCCCGACCCGCGCGCCGTCCGCGATCGATCCGACGGCCCTGGCTGCGACCGCCTGGACCGCCGGATCGTCGCCGGCACCGGAGTCGGTCGGAGCGCGGCGGCGGTTCAGGATCTCTTCTCCGCGTGGCCGCCGAACTCGGATCGCATCGCCGAGAGGACGCGGTCCTGGAAGTCCGCCTCGCCGCGGGAGGAGAATCGGGCAAAGAGCGCTGCCGCGAGCACCGTCGCCGGGACGGATTCGTCGATGGCCGCCTCAAGCGTCCAGCGCCCCTCCCCCGAATCCGACACCCGGCCCTGGAAATGGTCGAGTCCCGGATCGGCCGCGAGCGCCGCGGCGGTCAGGTCGAGGAGCCAGGACGCGATGACGCTCCCCCGTCGCCATACTTCCGTGATGGAGGCAAGGTCCAGGTCGTACTGGTAGGCCGCCGGATCACGGAGCGGCGTGGTCTCGGCATCGGCCGCCGCCGTTCCCTTTCCGACCCCGGCATGCTTCAGGATGTTGAGCCCCTCCGCATAGGCCGCCATCATCCCGTACTCGATGCCGTTGTGGACCATCTTCACGAAGTGACCGGCGCCGTGCGGGCCGCAATGGAGATAGCCCTGCTCGGCCGTCCCGGGGGATCCGGTGCGGCCGGGGGTGCGGACCAACGACCCCGCTCCCGGGGCCAGCGTCCGGAAGATCGGATCGAGGTGCCGAACGATCCCGGGTTCCCCGCCGATCATCAGGCAGTAGCCGCGCTCGAGCCCGAAGACGCCGCCGCTGGTCCCGCAATCGACGTGGTGGAGTCCTCGAGCCGCCAGGCGCTCGGCGCGCCGGAGGTCATCACGATACCAGGAGTTCCCGCCATCGACCACGATGTCGCCGGCGGAGAGCTTGGGGAGGAGTTGGTCGAGGGTCGGATCGACGACCGCGGCGGGGACCATCAGCCAGATGAGGCGCGGAGCGGTGAGCGACTTGAGGAAGGCATCCAGGTCGGTCGAACCGGTGGCACCTTCGGCGATCATCGCCTCCACTGCGGCGGTCGTCCGGTCGTGCACGACACATTCGTGTCCACCCCGCCGCAATCGGCGCACCATATTGGCACCCATACGCCCGAGCCCGATCATTCCAAGCTGCATACGTCGCTCCTGAAGACGACCTGACCCACGGCCCCCGCTGCGGCCGTGGTGAAGTTGGCCCCATATTTGGTATATAATGGAACAGGGGGTCGGGTGGAGCACCGCTCCTTCACGGTGCCTGCGCTGCCCAGGACCGCGACCGATCCGCCCCCTGGAGCGCCGAGCGCCCGTTCCCCATCGATCCCTGGAAGCCGCATCAGTATCAACTCCACCTCGCGAGGCCCTGCCCGTGAACGATCCGACATCGAACACCCCTGCCGACGACATTCCGACCACGACTGACGGCACTCAGCATGGAGGGGTGACCGACACCCGCCGGGAGTTCCTGCGGGTCGCGTCCGCCTTGACCCTGTCCATTCCCGCCCTCGGACTGGCGGTCGCCGCCTGCGCCGAGCCGCATCACGAAGGTGGCACGCCGAACCAGCGCCCGAAGGCACCGGCCACCGCGAACCCTGACAGCAAGCTGGACAGCGGGCTGGCGTCCGGCAACGGCGGAGCCGCGGCGATGCCAAGCGCCGCGGCGGTCACGTTCCGGGCCTATGACCCCGCCCTGCCGCCGCTCAGCGCCGACCGGACCTGCCGCGTCCACCTCCACGCGCGGGAAGCACCGATCCGGATCGACGATGACATGGTCGTCGCCGCCTGGACGTTCGAGGGGGAACTCCCCGGGCCCATCCTCCACTGTCGCGTGGGGGACACCGTGGAGGTGGTGCTCACCAACGAGGTGGTGATGCCCCATTCGATCGACCTCCACGCCGCCCAGGTCGACCCCAAGACGGCGTTCCGGTCGGCGACCAAGGGCCAGTCGGTGTCATTCACCTTCACGCCGAAGTACGCCGGAGCGTTCCTGTATCACTGCGGCAGCGCCCCCGTGCTGCTGCACCTGGGCTCGGGGATGTTCGGCGCGATCATCGTGTCTCCGCGGGAACCGCTCCCTCCCGCCCGGGAATTCGTCCTGGTCCAGAGTGAGTTCTACCTCGGTGCCGCCGTGAACGGCATCCGCCCCTTCGACTATCAGCGAATGCTCGAGACCCTCCCCGACTTCGTGGTGTTCAACGGTCGGCCGGATCAGTACGGCCGGGCACCCATCCGCGTGAAGCGGGGGGAGCGGGTGCGCTTCTGGGTCGTGAACGCCGGCCCCACCCACCCCTGCGCCTTCCACATCGTGGGTGAGCAGTTCGACACCGTGTACCTGGCGGCGCCACCGGGCAACGCGCTGCATGGCGTGCAGACCTGGAGTGTCCCGGCGGGTGGCGGGATGTGCTTCGAGCTCGTCGCCGACGTGGCGGGGGAATTCGTGTTCGTGAACCACGCCTTCGGGCACGGCCAGAAGGGGGCGATCGGCCGGATGATCGTGGAGGGGTGAGGCCGGCCCGGGTGGCGTGACGTTCGTCAGCGCCACTCGCCGGGAATGTGGGTGCCGCGGGGCCCTCCCGAATGGGATCCGAGCGCCGAGAGAACGTCAGACTTGGTCAGGACCCCTACCAGCTCGTGGTCACTGACCACCAGCACCATATGGGGGCGCGCCGGCGAGAGCAGGATGCGGAGCGCCTCCTGGAGGTCGGCACCCGGCGCCACACGCTCCACCTGGTGTTCCGTGAGCGACTTGACCCGCACCTCCGCCCACCGCTCCTGCGGGGTCCCGTTGAGCACACTCACCGCGATGGTCCCGGTGACCCGGCCGCCTTCAAGCACCGGGTACAGGGCGTGCGTCCCGCCGGCGGCGACCACCTCGGCCAGATCCGCCAGGGAACGCTCGGCCTGGATCGAACGTACGTGGCGTTGCATCGCGTGGGAGACCGGCACGTTGGCCAGGTCGGCCACGCGGACGCCTTCGTGCAGCCGCTGATCGCCGGAGACCGACGCCTCACCCGAGACCCCGTAGGCGATCGCCGCACCGATCAGCGCCGGAATGATGAAGGCGTGGCCGCCGGTCGCCTCGGCGACGAACACCACCGCCGTGAGCGGCGCCTTGTAGCCCGCGGCGATGAAGGCCGCCGTACCCACCGCGGCATACAGGTCGGGAGAGACGGTGTGGACCACCGACTGGCCGAAGGCCACCCCGAACGAGCTCCCAGAGAGGAAGAGCGGCACGAACATCGCGCTCACGCCGCCGACGCCGAGGGAGAAGAGCGTCGCCAGGAGCTTGAAGACCCCGAACGCCACCAGCTGCACCGACCCGTGTGATTGCTGCAGGATCAGTGAGGCCGCTTCGTAGTTCGGGCCGAGGGGGACCAGCGTGCCGGGGTACAACGCCAGGAAGGCGAGTCCGCAGAATCCCGTCAGGACGCCGCCGGCGGTCATCTTGACCCAGTGGGGGATCGTCGAGCGGACGCAGAAGCCGCGGAAGCGCCGAAAGGTGATGTCGAAGGTCATCGCCGCCAGCCCGCAGGCCGCACCGAGCACCGCCGACCAGAGCAGGTCCTGGCGGGTATAGGTGGTGCCACCGCCGAAGTCGAAGAGGGGCGTCGAGCCCAAGAACGCCGCCATCGTCGCGTAGGAGACCACCGACGCGATGAGGGAGGGCATCAGCGCTTCGTGGGCCAGGTCGTCCTTGTACGGCATTTCGAGCGCGAAGATGATGCCGGTGAGCGGCGCCCGGAACACCGCCGACATACCCGCCGCGGCGCCGCTGATCAGCATGATGCGCCGATCGCGGGGGCCCAGGCCCAGCCGGCGCATCTTGGTCCAGACCCAGGAACCGATGGAGCCGCCGCCGTAGATGCTGGGGCCTTCCAGTGCCGCGCTCCCGCCGAACCCCACCGTGGCGATCGCGGCGAGGAGCTTCGGCACGAAGGGGCGCATCTCGACCGCGCCCTGGTGCTCGTGGTAGGAGCGGATGATCTCTTCGGTCGAGTGTTCGTTGGGGTCGGGGGTCCAGTACTGCATGATGAGCCCCGCCACCAGGAACCCGACCGTCACCGTGGGGACCATCGCGAGGGGGTGGGCCAGGATCTGGTGCAGCACCGCCGGCCAGAGCCACTTGAGGATGATCTGGATGACCCCCGTGATGAGGAGCCCCGTCAGCACCCCCAGGATCGGCGCGATGATGAGCCACTTGTGGAGGTCGCGGGCGTAGGTCGAGGTCAGGTCGTCCTGCACCAGCGAGGTGTACCGTCGCAGACGCGGATGTTCCCAGATCGATCGGAGCAGTTGCTTCATCGGGTCGCCCTGGCGTTCCTTGGCGTGCGGGTCCGGGAACGACGGCCCGGGGTCAGGATGGACGGGAGGTGTCCGCGGAACCGGGCCAATTCCCGCTGATGCGGCCGGGTGAGGGCATCGAGTATCCGGCGCCCCCGAGCCGTCACCTCGACCCGGACCTCCCGTCCGTCCCGGGCGCTCGGCCGCTTCCGGACGAGGCCGGCCCGGTCAGCGCGACCCACCAGTGCCACCACGGCGTTATGGCGCATCTGCAGGCACTCCGCCAGTTCCGAGATCGTGGCCCAGCCTCGGCCGGTGAACCCGGCGGCGCCGAGGATCAGCTGGTGCTGCAGCGGGGTGACCCCGGCATCGTGGGCCTCCCGTTCGCTGAAACGGAGGAAGAGCCGGAGGCGGTAGCGGAAGTGCGCCAGCTCGCTGGTGGCGCCCCGGGGGGCGCGCCGCGGCGTCGACGGTTCGGGGGTGGCCAGTGTCATCGCGGCAAATATATATCACATCGTGATGTATTGCAGGG
>DASSGV010000042.1:0-13260 GCA_035693225.1 Gemmatimonadales bacterium
CCCCACGCTTCTTCGTGACCGGCGGTAAGCCCCTGGCCGGCACGGTTCGCCCTGCCGGGAACAAGAACGCCGCCCTCCCCATCCTCGCCGCCACCCTCCTGGCGGACGGCGTCGTCACCCTCCACAACGTCCCCCGCATCAAGGACGTCGAGATCCTCATCTCGATCCTGGAGGACCTGGGTGCCGCGGTGCAGTGGATCGCCGCCAACAGCGTGCAGGTCGATGGCCGCCCCGCCAAGCTCAAGGCTCTCGACCCGGCACTCTGCGCCAAGATCCGGGCGTCCATTCTCCTTGCTGGCCCGCTGCTGGCCCGATTCGGCCAAGTCCAGCTTCCTCCCCCCGGCGGCGACGTGATCGGGCGCCGACGGATGGACACCCACTTCCTGGCGCTGGAGCAGCTGGGTGCGGTCCTCACGATCGGCGACCGCTACGAACTCGAGACGAAGAAGGGGCTCGCCGGCGCCGACATCTTCCTCGACGAACCCTCGGTCACCGGGACGGAGAACGCCCTGATGGCGGCGGTGATGGCCGAAGGGAGGACGATCCTCCGGAACGCGGCCCACGAACCCCACGTCCAGGACCTCGCGCGCTTCCTGGTGACCCTCGGCGCCTCGATCGACGGGATCGGCTCTAACGTGTACACCGTTGAGGGAAAGCGCCAGTTGCGGGGCGGGGAATACACGATCGGCCCCGACCATATCGAGATCGCCTCCTTCCTGGGGCTCGCCGCGGTCACCAACGGCGCGGTGACGATCGACGGGGTCCGCGGCGAGGACCTCCGCGCCACGCTGATGGGCTTCGACCGACTCGGCGTCCGTCCTCGCCTCGATGGCGACAAGCTCATCGTCGACGCCGACCAGGAACGCCGGATCCGTCCCGACCTGGGCGGCCACGTCCCCAAGCTCGAGGACGGCCCCTGGCCCGCCTTTCCCGCCGACGCGATGAGCATCGCCATCGTGCTCGCCACCCAGTGCACCGGGATGGTGCTGATCCACGAGAAGATGTTCGAGAGCCGGCTTTTCTTCGTCGACAAGTTGATCGGGATGGGGGCGCAGATCGTCCTCTGCGATCCGCACCGGGCGGTCATCTCCGGCCCCGCTCGACTCCGCGGCGGTGTGGTCGAGAGCCCCGACATCCGTGCCGGGATGGCAATGCTCCTGGCCGCGCTCTGTGCCGAGGGGAAGAGTGTCATCAATAACATCGGGCAGATCGAGCGAGGGTACGAGCGGATCGGCGAGCGGTTGAAGGCGCTGGGGGCGGATATCGAGCGGGTGGAGTGAGAGTTACGTCGCTTTCCCGCTCCAGGCTCCTCCTCACCCCCCGGCCCCCTCTCCGCGTTCGCGAAGAGGGGGAGATGTTCCGTGTGCGTTCCCCTCTCCACGAACGTGGAGAGGGGGCAGGGGTGAGGAAAAGCGCAGACGGAGGGGATCGGTGAAGGAGACGGAGATCCTCGGCGCCTTTCCGCGCTACGAGCTCACCGAGTGGCGGGAGCGGTATGGCGTCGTGGCGGGGATCACCGGCAGGCCTTTTGACTTGGGCCTCTGGTCCGACCAGCCGGTGGGGCAGGTGATGACCCGGTGGCGGCAGTTCCGTGACGGGATGGGGTTCTCGAGCTACGTCCTGGGGAATCAGTGTCACGGGGTGGGAGTGAGATGGGCGGGTGAAGGAGCGCGTGAAGGATCGCGTGGTGGAGCGAATGATGCGGCTCTTCACGCGGCTGTTAACGCGGTCTCTCACGCGGCTGTTCACGCGGCTTCTCACGCGGCTGTTCACGCGCCTTCTCACGCGGCTGTTAACGCGGTCTCTCACGCGGTTGTTCACCCGCCGAACTCCCTCACCATCTCCGACCGCATCGACGGCCACGCGACCGACGCGCCCGACACCTGCCTCCTCGTCACCGTCGCAGACTGCATTCCGGTCTATCTCCTCGAACCGAAGAAGAAGGTCATCGCCCTCCTGCATTCCGGGTGGCGCGGGACCGCCGGCGGGATATTGGGGAAGGGACTCGCATTGTTGCGGGAGCGCGCCAGCGTGGAGCCCAAGGACCTGGTGATGCACCTGGGGGTCGGGATCTGCGGGAAGTGCTATGAGGTGGGGGCGGAGGTCATTGAAGGTGTCGGGCTCCGGGCCGATGGGGATGGGCCCTGGCACGTGGATCTGCGGGAGCGCCTGGCGCACCGGGCCCGGGAGGCTGGTGTCCGTGACATCTCGATCTCCGAGTGGTGCAGCGCCCACGACCGCGACCGATTCTTCAGTCATCGGGCGTCGAAGGGGAAGGATGGACGGATGGTGGGGTATGTGGGGTGGAGCGGGTGAAGAAGAGCGGGTAGAGCGGGTAGAGCGGGTGATAAAGAGCGGGTGGAGCGGGTGAGAAGGAGCGGGCGGAGCGGGTGATAAAGAGCGGGTGTATGGAGGCGGGTGCGGGTTTTTGGCTGGCTCTGCGCGATTGTGGTGATGGAACGGCCGGCCAAGGCGTTACTGTCGCAGCATGGATCGATATGAGCGGTTCGACGCTTGGCAGGCGGCTCATGAGCTCGCACTCGTTGTCTACCGTCTGAGTAAGGGGTGGCCTGCGGACGAACGCTATGGACTGGTCAGCCAGGCCCGGAGGGCGGCGTATTCGGTCGCCGCCAACATCGTGGAGGGTTCGGCTCGGCGCGGGCCCCGAGAGTTTCGGCGATTTCTGGACATCTCATTTGCGTCACTGGCGGAGGTCGGGTACTGCCTTCGGCTCAGCCGAGACCTGGGGTACGAGTCTTCAGACAGTTGGGAGAGGGCCGACGCGACCCGGCTCAAAGCGGCCAGGACTCTCTGGGCCCTGATGAAGGGCCTGGATCGCAGTCGCCCTGCCGCGCCGACTGTCCAGATGCGGCCCTCGCCCGCTCCACCCGCTTGACCCGCTCCACCCGCTCGACCCGCCCGACCCGCTCCACCCGCTCTCAGTTGACCCATCTCACCCACTCACCTATACTTACCGCCTGCCCCTGAAGGGACCGGGGGGCGGTCAGTGGCAGGCGGATGTGGGGGACGGTCTCCCCACATTTTTTATTTTCGGCACCTCGCGACGTCCGGCCCCTCTTGCTGGTCGGCTGGACGACCCTTCCGAGCGCTCCTTCCCACAAGGCGCGACAGGCGTCCGGCTCCGGCCGGGCCGCGGGGTGACCGCGGAGCATTCGTGCATTCGGGGCTGGAACTTCAGGAGAGTGTATGGCCGGTTCGGCTGAGATGTTGACGGCGCTGCGCGAGCTCACCAACGCGAAGCAGCTCGAGCGCGCAGAACTGATCGACCTGATCCGCGACGGGATCCACGCGGCGCTGATGAAGCGCTACGGGCCCAACGTGAAGTTCGAGCTCTCGCTCGATGAGCTGCAGGGCACCATCCGGGTCACCCGGCTGCGCACCGTGGCCGATCCGGTGGAGGACGACAGCTTCCAGGTCTCCCTCGAGGAGGCCCAGTTCGAGGACCCCGAGTTCGCCGTCGGCGACGTGCTCGAGGAAGAGGTCCCGTTCTCGGAGTTCGGGCGCGGGGCGGTGCAGGCGGCCAAGCAGCGGATCATCCAGCGGGTCCGCGAGGGCGAGCGCAACCGGATCCGCGAGGAGTTCACCGACAAGGTGGGCGAGCTCCTCTCCGGCGAGATCCAGCAGATCGAGCGCGGCAAGCTGGTGCTGATGCTCAACAAGTTCCGCGAGGCCGAGGCGATCATTCCCTACCGGGAGCAGAACCACCGGGAGCATTTTCACCAGGGTGACACGATCCGCGCGGTGCTGAAGAAGATCGAGGAGACCCCCAAGGGGCCCCGCCTCATCCTGTCCCGCGGCGATCCGCTCTTCGTCAAGGCGCTCTTCAAGCTCGAGGTCCCCGAGATCCAGCAGCAGATCGTCGAGATCCGCGCCTGGGCCCGCGAAGTGGGGAGCCGCACCAAGGTGGCGGTCATCTCCCGCGACGACGCGATCGACCCGGTGGGCGCCTGCGTGGGGCTCAAGGGCTCGCGGGTGCAGGCGGTGGTCAACGAGCTCGGCGGCGAGCGGATCGACATCGTGCCCTGGAGCCCCGACCCGGAGCGCTTTGCGCGCCTGGCGCTCGCCCCCGCGCGTGTCGCCAAGGTCTTTTCCGAGCCGGAGACGAAGACGATCCAGGCGGTGGTGGACGAGGACCAGCTCTCGCTGGCCATCGGGCGCAACGGGCAGAACGTGCGGCTCGCCTCGGAACTCACCGGCTGGAAGATCGACCTCTACTCGAGCCGCGAGTGGCTGGAGCGGGGTGGCGAGGCGCCGCTCTTTGCGCCCTTGGCCCCGGAGGATGAGGCGGCGACCAAGATCCCGCTGGCGGAGCTCACCGGGCTCACCCCCGAGGTTACCGCGACGCTCACCGCCGCCGGGATCACGATGCTCAACCAGCTCCTCGACCTCGAGCGGGACGACATCGCCAAGCTCCCGGGGATGACCCCGGAGGCGGCGGAGCAGCTGGCGGCGTACCTCCAGGAGCTGACCACCGAGGACACCGGCGAGGAGCCGGCGGCGTCGTAAGGTGGCGGGCGGCGGGCTCCTCGGATTGCTGGCCCTGGGCCGGCGGGCGGGGCAGCTCGACCTGGGCGTCGACGCGGTGCGGGCGGGATTGCAGGCAGGGCGGGTGCGGTGCGTGGTGCTGGCGCGGGATGCGAGTCCGCGGGCGCTCGAAAAGGTGATGCGATTGGCGAACGGCATCCGGGTGCCGCTCGTCGCTGGACCGGACGCCGACTCACTCGGCGCCCGCTTGGGCCGGCCGCCGCTGATGGCGGTCGGTGTGAAGGACAGGGCCCTGGCCGATGGGATCATCCGCCAGGCCTCGCCCTGGGCCTAACGGAGGAAGCGTGGGGAAGACGAGAGTCCACGAACTTGCGGCAGAATTCGGCGTCTCCGCCGAGCAGCTGATGGCGCTGCTCAAGGAGATGAACATCTTCGTGCGCAGCCATATGTCGGCGCTGGAGCCGGAGCAGGTGGCCCCGGTCCGCGTCCGCTGGGAGCGCGAGAAGCGGAAGGCCGCCGAGCCGGAGAAGCCGAAGAAGGGCCGCCGCAAGGCTGCCGCCAAGGCGCCGGTGGCACCCCCGGTCGCCGAGGCCAAGCCGGTCAAGCGCCGGCGCACCGCCGCCGAGGTGGCCCAGCAAGAGGCCGTCCTCGAGGCGGAGCGTCAGCGCGAGGCGGAGATCGCCGCCAAGCAGGCGCTCTTCGAGATGGAACTCCCCCGCGGCGAAGATGAGAAGCCGGCCCTCCCGGCATCACTCGAAGAGCGGGCCAAGCTCCTCTTCAAGGACCTCCCGCCCGCCGCTCCCGAGTCTGAGACCGAACCGGCTGCGGCCAGTGAGCCCGCCGCCCCGCCGGCGCCGCCCCGCATTCCGCGGATCCCGCCTCGGCCCGCCGACACGGCGCCGCCGACGGTCAACCGCGCACCGTTCATTCCGCCCCGCATTCCGCGCCCCGCCGCCGGCGGCGCACCTTCCCGTGGCCCCGGTGGCCCGCCATCGCGCGGCCCCGCGGGAGTGGGTGGACCTTCGCGGGGCCCCCGTCCGGTCTTCTCCAGCGCCGCACCGGCGGCTCCGGGCGCCGCGGACCGGAAGCCCGGCCCCGGTGGCCGCGATGGCAAGAAGAGCGATCCCTACTCCGATGAACGCGGGCGCAGGAAGAAGGGAAAGCGCGGCGCGGTGGACCAGGACGCGGTGCAGGCCAACATCCTGAAGACGCTGCAGGGGATGAAGGGCCCGGTCCGGAAGGGTGCCCGCCGCCCCGACGGCCCCAGCTACCAGGAGGTCCAGGCCGGCATCGCCGCGGAAGAGGCGGCCCGGGAAAAGACGCTCATCCGCGTCAACGAGTTCGTCTCGGTGAGCGAGCTCGCCGGCACCCTCAAGGTGCCCGCCACCCAGATCGTCCAGTTCGCGTTCAAGGAGCTGGGCCTGATGGTGACGGTCAACCAGCGGCTCGACTTCGACCAGATCGAACTGATCGCCTCGGCGTTCGACTTCCAGGCGGTGAAGGAATCGGAGTACGACGCCGACCAGGACGTGGTGCAGGAGCCCGATGCCGAGGGCACGCTGGTGCCGCGGCCGCCGGTGGTGACGATCATGGGACACGTCGACCACGGCAAGACGAGCCTCCTCGACTACATCCGGAAGGCCAGCGTCGTCGCCGGCGAGGCGGGGGGGATCACCCAGCACATCGGCGCCTACCACGTGGTGCTGCCGAACGGGAAGTCGATCACCTTCCTCGACACGCCGGGCCACCAGGCCTTCACCGCGATGCGGGCGCGCGGCGCGCAGGTGACGGACATCGTGGTCCTCGTCATCGCCGCCGACGACCAGGTGATGCCGCAGACGATCGAGGCGATCAGCCACGCCAAGAACGCCGGCGTGCCGATGATCGTGGCGATCAACAAGATCGACCTCCCCGGCGCCAACATCCAGAAGGTGAAGCAGGACCTCCTGCAGCATCAGGTGGTCCTCGAGGAGTTCGGCGGCAACGTGCTCTCCTCGGCCATCAGTGCCAAGAAGGGCACCGGGATCCCCGAACTGCTGGAGCAGATCCTGCTGCAGGCCGAGATCCTCGACCTCAAGGCGAATCCCGAGGCCAAGATGCAGGGCGCGGTGATCGAGGCCACGCTCGATCCCGGCAAGGGCCCGCTCGCCACGATCCTGGTGCAGAAGGGCACGCTCAAGGCCGGGGCCGACTTCATCTGCGGCCGGTTCTCCGGGCGCGTCCGCGCGATGTACGATGAGCGCGGCAAGGCGGTCAAGTCGGCGGGCCCGTCGGTGCCGGTGCAGATCCTCGGCTTCGAGGGCGTGCCTGACGCCGGCGACACCTTCCAGGTGGTCGACGATGCGGTGCAGGCGCGCGAGATCGCCCAGAAGCGCCAGCGCCTGGAACGGGAGGCGCACAGCCGCCGCACGGCCCGCTCCAGTTCGCTCGAGGACTTCAGCCGCCAGCTGGCCGCGGGCCAGGTGAGCGCCCTCAACATCATCATCAAGGCCGACCAGGGCGGTCCCGCCGAGGCGCTGGCCGATGCCCTGGCCCAGCTCTCCACCCCCGAAGTGCGGGTGGACGTGGTGCACCGCGGCGTCGGCGCCATCACCGAGAGCGACATCCTCCTGGCCAAGACCTCGGGGGCGATCGTCCTCGGCTTCCACGTCCGGCCCGATTCCAACGCCCGCGCCGCGGCCGAGCGCGAGTCGGTGGACGTGCGGACCTACCGCATCATCTACGAGGCGGTCGACGACGTCCGCAACGCACTCGAAGGGCTGCTCAAGCCCGAAGAGAAGGAAGTGGTCCTCGGTGAGGCCGAGGTGCTGCAGCTCTTCAAGGTGAGCAAGGTGGGGACCATCGCCGGCTGCATGGTCCGCAACGGGGTCATCCAGCGCACCGCCAAGGCGCGGGTCGTGCGGGACGGCGTCGCCCTCTACACCGGCAGCTTGAGCAGCCTCAAGCGATTCAAGGACGATGCCAAGGAGGTCAAGGAAGGGCTCGAGTGCGGCATCGGCATCGAGAACTTCAACGACCTCAAGGTCGGCGACCGGATCGAGTCGTTCCGGGTCGAAGAAGTGAAGCGGACGCTGGCGGCGTCGTCCGCGGGCGGGGAGAAGGCGTAAGGGGCGCGGGTCGCGAGTCACGGGTTCCATTCCCGCGACCAACGACCAACGACCAACGACCTTATGCCCAAGAGCCGCGCCACTTCCCGCCGCCCGGAACAGGTGGCCGAGACCGTCCGGCAGGTCCTCGCCGAAGCGCTCACCCGGGGCGAGATCCGCGATCCGCGGGTCGGGTTCGTGACGGTGACGGGGGTCCGTGTCACCAACGACCTGAGCCACGCCCGGGTGCTGGTCAGCTGCCTCGGCGAGCCGGAAGACCGGGAACGCTCGATCGAAGGACTCAAGAGCGCGGCGAAGTATCTCCGCGCCCGGCTCGGCAAGACGCTGGCGACGCGCGTGGTCCCCGAGCTTCACTTCGAACCCGATGATGGCCTGGCGCGCGCCGCCCGGATCGATCAGTTGCTCGCCGAGCTGCATCGGGAGCCGGAGGGGTCCTGATCGGCGCCCTGCTGGTCGACAAGCCGGCGGGCCCGACGTCCCACGACGTCATTGCGCGGGTGCGGCTGGCGCTGGGAGTGCGGTCGGTGGGCCATACGGGGACGCTCGATCCCTTCGCGACGGGCCTGCTGCTGGTGCTGATCGGACGGGCGACGCGGCTGGCGCGCTACTTCGACGACCGACCCAAGTCCTACCGGGCCACGGTGCGGTTGGGACAGGGATCGGATACCGACGACGCGACGGGAGTGCTGGGGCCGGCGGTGGCGAGTGACGAGTTGAAGGTCGAAGGGGTCCGCGCGGCGCTCGAGAGCTTCGTCGGCAGCTATGCCCAGCGGCCGCCCGCATACTCGGCCAAGAAGGTCGATGGCACGCGGGCCTATTTGCTGGCACGAAAAGGGGAGGATGTCTCGCTCCCGCCGGTCGAGGTGACCGTCCATTCGGTCGAGTTGCTGGGCTTCAAGTCGCCGGATGTCGAGATCCGGGTCTCGGTGAGCGGTGGCACCTATGTCAGGGCCCTGGCCCGCGACCTGGGCGAGCGGTTGGGAGTACCGGCACATTGTGCGGCGCTCCGGCGGGAGGCGATCGGTGCATTGCATGTGGATCGGGCGGTGCCGCTCGATGCGATCACCCGCACGACGAAGCTGTGGACCCCGGCCGAGGCGGTGGCGCACCTGCCGAGCTTCGAGGTGACGGAGGAAGAGGTGGCGGCACTGAAGCACGGGCGCCAGATCGCGAGGTCCGATCTGCCGGCGTCACCCGCCCTGTGCGCGCTTTCATCCGGGCAGTTGCTCGCGGTCGGTCATGCGGTCGGTCACGCATTCCAGCCCGACGTCGTGATGGAGGGCGCGTGAGGCCGCTGCCGATCGGTCCGAAGGGATCGGTGGTCACCGTCGGGACCTTCGACGGGATCCACGTGGGACACCGTGCGGTGCTGGACGAGATCTGCCGCCGGGCGGGGGCCGCGGGGCGACAAAGCGTCCTGGTGACATTCGAGCCGCACCCGCTGGCGGTGGTGAATCCGCAGTTGGCACCGCCGCTCCTCTCCACAGGCGGCGAACGGCAGGAGGCGCTGGCACTCACGGCGCTGGACTACGTGCTCCTGCTCAAGTTCGACCGGCGGATGGCGGCGCTGGCGCCCGAAGAATTCATGGCACGGATCCTGGTGGGGATGCTCGACGTACGGGAACTGGTCATCGGCCACGATCACGGCTTCGGCCGGGGTCGCAGCGGCGATGTCGAGACGTTGCGCACACTCGGCGGGAAATACGGGTTTTCGGTGGATGTGGTGGGTGAGGTCGAGGTGGCGGGGCATGCGGTGTCGAGCACGCTGGTGCGGCGCGCCGTCGGCGGGGGCGATCTCGACGGCGCGGCGCGGCTCCTGGGGCGGCGCTACCGGGTGGTGGGCAAGGTGGAGCACGGGGCAGGGCGGGGACGCACCATCGGGATCCCCACCGCCAACCTCGGCGGCGTGCCGGCGAGCAAGCTGCTTCCACCCGACGGCGTCTACGCCGCCTGGGTCGAGACCCGCCGGGGGCGGTATGGCGCGATGCTCAACCAGGGTCCCAAGCCGACCTTCGACGATGGCCGGCGGAACATCGAGGCCCACCTCTTCGGGTTCGAGGGCGACCTCTACGGCGAATGGATCAGGGTGGAATGGGTCCATCGCCTGCGTGACGTCGAGCGGTTCGGCTCGGCCGAGGCACTGATCGCACAGTTGTCGAAGGACCGCACCCAAGCGGCGGCCGTGTTGGCCGGGCTCGACGGCGGGAAGCCCAGGGTCACTCACCCTTAACACGTCTCGGAGCGATGTTCTCAACCATCCGCAGCCGACTCATCGTCATCGCCGTCCTCGCCCTCTGCTCGATCTGGGCCATCTGGCCCGTCAAGCAGGTCGAGGACGTGGTGCAAGCCGATGGCAGCGTTCAGCAGGACACCGTGGAGCGCCTGCGGCCGAGCCTCGGGCTCGACCTCCAGGGCGGCATCCACCTGGGGCTCGAACTCGACACCTCCAAGGTGGCCTCCACCAACCCGGCCCGTGACATCGACCTGGCCCTCACCGTGCTGCGCAAGCGGATCGACGAGTTCGGCGTGGCCGAGCCGGTCATCCAGAAGGTGGGCGATCGGCGCATCGTCGTGGAGCTGGCGGGGATCAAGGATCCCGATCGCGCCAAGGCCATCGTGGAACGGAGCGCGTTCCTCGAGTTCCGGCTCACCGACAAGACCCACGCGCTCGACAAGGCGCTCCCCGCGATGGATCGGGTGCTGCGCGGCCTCGGGATCACCGCCAGGTCCGTGAACGGGGCGGCCGCCCCGGCCGCGAGCCAGCAGAACGCCGTCCAGAACCTCCTGAGCGGCGATTCCGCCAAGAAGGCTCCCGGCGCGGGCGGGAAGAACAAGGGTGCCGATACCACCGCCACGAGCGCCGACACCGGTGCGGTGGCCGGGGGCATCCTCGAGTCGCTGATCCAGCCCGCCAACCCTGGCGATTTCCAGGTCCCGGGTGAGTACATGGTGCCGGAAGGCGCCTACCCGCGGGTCGACTCGATGCTGTCGATCCCCGCGGTCAACGCGCTGCTGCC
The DNA here is from genome assembly GCA_035693225.1 of Gemmatimonadales bacterium. Classification (GTDB taxonomy): domain Bacteria; phylum Gemmatimonadota; class Gemmatimonadetes; order Gemmatimonadales; family GWC2-71-9; genus CAMLHU01. Next base: position 10,631 of record DASSGV010000042.1, read on the forward strand.
GAGGAACCTGACGTGGCGGTGGCTCTCCGCGCCGATCAGCGTGGGCGTGGCGCCGTACCGCTTCCTGTACATCCTCGATGGCAAGGCCATCATGACCGGGTCCAATCTCGAGGACGCGCAGGCCGGCACCGACCCGCTCACCCAGGCGGCGGTGGTCGACTTCCAGCTCGATCGCGCCGGCGGCCGCAAGTTCGGCCAGGAGACCGGCCGCCACATCGGCGACTACATGGCCATCCTCCTCGACAACCGGGTGCAGGGGCGCCCGCCGGTCATCAACGGCCGCATCGACCGGCGGGGCCAGATCACTCTCGGCAACAAGACCATCCAGGAAGCGCGCGATTTGGCGCTCACCCTCAAGGCCGGCGCGCTGCCGGTGCCGTTGCGCATCGTCGAGCAGCAGCAGGTCGGCGCCAGCCTCGGCAAGGACTCGATCCACGACGGCATCCTGGCCGGCGTCATCGGCACCGCGCTCGTGGTGCTCATCATGATCGGCTACTACCGCCTGAGCGGGGTGCTGGCCGTGGGCGGCCTGATGCTCTACATCCTCTTCACCATCGGCGGGTTGGCGGTGGTGGGGGCCACACTGAGCCTCCCGGGCCTGGCCGGCCTGGTGCTGTCGATCGGCATCGCCGTCGATGCCAACGTGCTCATCTTCGAACGCATCCGGGAGGAGCTCGATCGGGGCAAGACCGTGCGGCTCTCGATCGACGAGGGGTTCAAGCACGCCATGGCCGCGATCATCGACTCCAACGTGACCACCGTGCTCACGGCGCTGTTCCTGTTCCAGTTCGGCACCGGGCCGGTCAAGGGCTTTGCCGTCACGCTGACGCTGGGCATCGCGGCCTCGATGGTCACGTCGATCTTCGTGGTCCGCACGTTCTACATGATCTGGCTGGATCGTCGCCCGAACCTCACCTCGCTGAGCATCTGACCATGCGATTCTTCCATCACGCCAACTACAACTTCATCGCGGTCGAACGCTGGGCCTGGAGCGTCACCGGCGCCATCATCCTGCCGGGCCTCATCCTGCTGGCCTTCCGCGGGCTCAACTACAGCGTTGAGTTCACCGGAGGCACGCTCATCCAGGTCTCGACCGAAAAGCCCGTCGATTTCGGGCCGGTGCGTGCGGCACTCGACCGGTCGGGGATGGACGCTCCGGAACTCCAGTCCATCGGCACCACCGGCACGGAGTTCTCCATCCGGGCCCGCGTGGGAGAGACCGGCAAGGCCGTCGACGCCAACAACACCCAGCTCACGCTGCAGGCCGCCAGCAAGGGGCTCGATGCGTCGATTGGCGCGGGGCATTACAAGATCGAGCACACCTACGCCATCGGCCCGAAGGTGGGGGCGGAGCTCCGCAGTCAGGCGCTCTGGCTCATCTTCCTCTCGTTCTTCGTGGTGCTGCTGTACCTGGCCATCCGGTTCGAGTGGCGCTTCGGCGTCGCCGCGGTGCTCGCCACGGCGCACGACATCGTCGGCACCATCGCCTTCATCTCCATCATGCACATGGAAGTGAGCCTGGTGGTGGTGGCGGCGGTGCTCTCGATGGTGGGCTATTCGCTCAACGACACGATCATCATCTTCGATCGCGTCCGCGAGAACATGCACAAGTACAAGCGGAGCGACCTCTACGAGGTCCTCAACCGCTCGATCAACGAGACGCTGCCGCGGAGCGTCCTGACCCACGGGACGGTGCTGGCCACCCTCCTGTCCCTGGCGATCTTCGGGGGCGAGGTCATCCGGCCCTTCTCGATGGTGATGTTCTTCGGCGTGTTCACCGGGACGTTCTCGTCGGTCTTCATCGCCTCGCCGATCCTGATGTACATCGAGAACCGCTGGCCCGGCGCCGACGTCAAGGGCGCCCGGCCGGTCGGGCTGCCCATCAAGGCCTGAGTGCTGGTCGATACCCACTGCCACCTGGCGGCGGAGGCGTTCGGGGCGGACCGGCCCGACGTCCTCCGCCGCGCTCGTCTGGCGGGGGTGGAACGGGTGGTGGTCATCGGCGAGTCGCCGGCTGCCGCGGAGGCCGCCCTGGGGCTCGCAGCGTCGGAGCCGATGGTGTCGGTCGCGATCGGGGTCCATCCGCACGACGCCAAGGACTGGAGCGAGGAGCGCGCCGCGTGGCTGCGCTCGGCGCTCGACCACCGCGCGGTGGTGGCGCTGGGGGAGATCGGGCTCGACTACCACTACGACCACTCCCCGCGCGAGGTCCAGCGCCGGGTCTTCGAGGCCCAGCTCGCACTGGCCGAGGAGCTTCGCCTGCCGGCGGTGATCCACGCCCGCGAGGCCGATGCCGACGTCCTCGCGATCCTCGCCGGTGCGCCGAAGATCCCGGTCATCCTGCATTCCTATTCGAGCGGCCTCGCGCTCCTGGAAGGCGCCCTGGCGCTGGGAGCGTTCGCGTCGTTCAGCGGGATGGTCACGTTCAAGACCTGGACCGGGGACGATCTCATCCGCTCAGTGCCGCTCGATCGGCTCCTGGTCGAGACCGATTCGCCCTACCTGGCGCCGGTGCCGCACCGGGGAAAGCGCAACGAACCGGCGTTCGTGCGCCAGGTGGCCGTGCGGGTCGCCGCCGTACGGAGAATGCCGGTCGAGGAGCTGATCGCGCTCACCGGCGCCAACGCCGA
>DASSGV010000043.1:0-36575 GCA_035693225.1 Gemmatimonadales bacterium
TCGGCCGAGTTCACCCGCCGTGCGCTCGAGGAGGCGGGGGTGGTGACGCTGCCGGGGAGTGGCTTCGGCCCGGCGGGGGAGGGGTTCTTCCGCATCGCGCTCACGGTGGGCGCCGATCGGCTGGTGGAGGGGATCGGGCGGTTGGGCACGGTGTTGCAGGCGATGCAGGCGGGGGCGGGGTCGTCGGGTGCGGCTGTTCGAGCCTGAGGACGGAACGCCCCCGCAGGGTGCTCGCCGGTGGCGGGCGCTGGTGGCGAGTCTCGCCGCCCACGCAGCGCTGCTGGTGGTGCTTGCGATCCTGATCCGCCGGCCGGGGAGCTTTCCGGTCGAGGCGACCAGGTTCATCGCGTTGACGCCGCCTGCCACCGCCGGCGACCGGGTGGTGCTCCCGCGTTACGGCGGCACGCATTCGGCCTGGACCGGGCGGGCCCGCCGTGGCCCCGGGACCTCGTCCACGGCACCGACGGAAGTGCCGACGGTGCTGCCGAAGCCGCCGGCGGAGCCGCTCGCGTCCCGGCCGGCGAGGCAGGCCGGTCCCGCCGATTCGACGGCGGCCGGACCTCCGGGGGCGTTCGGCATCGTGGTGCCGGGGCTGGGCCAGGCAAAGCTCTGGGTCGAGCCGCTCCCGTTGGAGCCGAAGCAGCTGGCCCAGGCGCTCTCCAGCGGCAACGTGCGCCTGGTCGACAGCGCCATCACCGTGATCGTCCAGCACTACCTGGATTCGGTCGCCACGGCACCCGATCGGGAGCGTGGTCCGCCGAGCTGGACGACGACGGTCGCCGGGACCAAGTTCGGGCTTGACGCACACAACATCTACCTGGCCGGACTCAAGATCCCGACGGCGGTGCTCGCGCTGCTGAAGTTGCCGGGTGCCAATGAGTCACGGGTCTTCGATCGGAGCTATGGCCTGATGCAGGAAGACCTTCACCGGGCGGCCTCCCGGGCCGCGACGCTGGAAGAGTTCCGGGAGTCGGTCCGGGAGCTTCGCGCCGAGCGGCAGCGGGAGCATGACACGGAGGAGAACCGGAAGCGCCTCCCGGGGGACTCCGCGTCGCTCCGGCCGGTGTCTCCCTGATGGCGCTCTTCGATACCGAGCTCACCGTGGTGCTGGTCCACGGCTCCGAGGGGCGCGCCGCCGAGCGCGACCGTGGCCTGGCGTTGCGGCTGCAGGATGAGGTGGCCCAGCGGGGGCGCCGGGCGGTGGTGGTATCGGACGAGGTGTATGACGACCATCCAGCACTCCATCCGAGCGCCGTCATTGCCATCGGCGGGCCCGGTGTCAATCGCCTGAGCGCCGAGTTGCTGCCCTCCTTGCCGGCAGTGTGGGCCCAGGAGGACAAGGTGTTCGTGCAGGCGACGCGTGAGGCGACGCCGCCGCGGGCGGTGGTGTGGGGGATGGACGCCGACGCGACCGCCGAGGCGGTGGAGGCCTTCGTCTTCCACGGAGAGCTCGACCGACTCCTCGGCGGCCTCTGGCGCTTCCCGAAGAAGTCACTAACGTGAGTCGGTGGCCCGCCGATCCGCGGGCCGACCCCTGATCCATCGAGGCCGCTTCCGATGCGTACGCGTGCGCTGCTTGCCCTGACGCTGCTCTCGCTCGCCACCTGCACCAACGACCTCCCGGTCGGGCCGGGCGGGGGTGCCGTGCTCCGGGTCTCGCCGACCTTCCCGTCGAGCTTCGGGCTCTTTGCCCAGGCGCTTTCCATCCAGAGTGCCGCGATCAAGGTCACTTCGCTCTCCGACTCGACGGTCCTCCTCAACACCGTCACTGCATTCAATCCGGCGTCCGATACCCTGCGCCTGGCGGTCTCGGTGCCGTTCCAGGGGGACAGCGCGTCGGTGGAGGTGGCCCTCTCCTTCCTGGATCAGAACGGCGCGGCGCTCTTCGTGGATACGATCCCCATCGTCTCACTGGTCCGGGGCCAGGCGGCGTCCCCGCCCACGGGCCAGTTCCCGGTGCGGTATGTGGGGCCGGGGTCGAACGCCGCATCGGTCTCGATCTCGCCCCGGGCCGACACGCTCGCCGGCACGGGCGTCCTGCAGTTCACCATCGCCGCGATGGATGACGTCTCGACCCCCATCACCCAGGTGTACGTCCACTGGTCGAGCAGCAACCCGAACGCCCGGATCGATGCCAACGGGCTGCTCCACGGCCCGGGCACGGCCGGGGGGACGATCGTGCATGCCGCCATTCCGACCAGCTTCGGGGGGACGGGATTCCTGGAGGACTCGGCCATGATCACCTTCACCGGCCAGGCGCCCCCCGTGGCGGGGACCTTCAACGGGAGCGTGGTGGACGGGAGCAGTCAGGTCGGCCTCGGTGGCGCGACGATCCAGGCGGCGCTCATCGGGGTGGGAACGACGTACAACGCCACGAGCGCCAGCGACGGGAGCTTTGCCCTCGGCCCGCTGCCGTCCGGAACGTACAACCTGACCATCAACGACTCCACGTACGTCGGGACCAAGTTCCTGAACGCCGTGATGCCTGGCGGTGCCAACGTCATCATCGTCCTGCCGCCGGTGCCGCTGGCGCCGACGAGCCCCAACCTTGGCACCCTGAACGGCACCATCACCGACGCGCAGACCGACACCGTGCTCACCGGTGCTTCGGTGTCGCTCTTCAGCTATGCCAACGGCCAGGGGGCCACCCCGGTCGCGACGACCACCATCGATTCGACGGGGACGTACACCTTCAGCAACCTGGCTGCAGGGACGTACACCCTCGAGGCCAGTGCCGCGGGCTTCGTCCCGGGCGATCGTTCGACCGTCGTCCTCGGCGACGTGACCAACTTCTCCCAGGATGTCGTGCTCTCGATGGGCGGGCCGCAGTTCCGGGCCGTACTCACCTGGTCGGCCAATCCGTCCGATCTTGACCTGCACGCCGTGGTAAAGAATTCGCTGGGGGTATACGACTCGGTGTACTATAGCCAGCAGGGCGACACCGACTCGGTCGGGACGGCGCTCGATCACGACGAGACCAGCGGCTACGGCCCGGAAACGATCACGATCTACCACGCGCATCCGGGGGTGGACACCTTCTTCGTGGTCAACTACACCGATCAGGGGATCGACCCCGATACGAACCTGGCGCGGAGTGGCGCCACCGTGCGGGTCTACAACAACAACGCACTCCTCACCACGCTGTATGTCCCGAACCAGCCCGGGACGCTGTGGAACCTGTTCACGTGGAATGGGACGACGCTCACGCCGCTCAACACGATGACGTACACCACCGCGGTCGTCGGCGCGCCGCTGCCGTTCCGCGGCGCGAAGCGGGTCAAACCGGCGGCTGTACACCGGCGTTGACCATGGTGCGGGAGGTGGCCGAACAATATTGAAGGTCCGCGCGCGCTCACCAGGCGGGCAGTGCATCAGGGGCGTGGCGATCCGGTCCGGGGCGCCACGCCCCGGTGCATTGGAATGGGCTGAGCGCATCTCCCAGTATCCTCATTCGGGAGCCCTCGTGCCACGTCGGGTCAAGGAAAGGGCATTGGCCCTGCTTTTGGCGGCGGGCCTCCTCTGGGCCACCGGGTTGGCGGCACAATTTCCCTGTCCGCCACCGTCGGGGCGCCCGGTGGACAGCGCCGGTTGGCTGGCATGCCATGTGGATCGGCAGCCGGTGCTGATCGGGGAACTTGCGGTGCCGCGGGTTCCACCGGCGCCGGTAGCGGCCGGGATCAACGGTACCGTCAGCTATCGCGTGATGGTCGACTCGGCCGGGCGCGCGGAGCTGGGCACGTTCACAGTGCTCACTGCGTCCCATCCGGCGTTCGTGCCCGGTGTGCGAGACGCCCTCGCGCAATGGCAGTGGGCCCCGGCGACCAACCGAGGCCATCGGGTCAGCTGGTGGTTCCGAGGAGTCGTGGACTTTGCCGCACCGCCGCCCACGGTCGGGTGGACCTCTGCCATCCCACCCGACCTGCTCGGCCAGCGGAGCGACCCGGACTCGGGCACCGTGGTCCTGGTCGGTTGGCCGGCGCGGGATCCGGCGGTCGGGAGCCCTGCGCCCGATGTGGACCGCGACGTTCGCATCCTTGCATTGCGCGAGCTGGTGGCCGGGCTTGCCGCCGGCTACGCCGGGAAGGAGGTGCCGATCGCCTGCGTTTCCTTCCGGGATCGCGCCGACGGCCTCGGGTCACGGCACACCGTCGCTCCCGATGCCGACGCACTTGCCGCCCTGGTCCAGCCGGGAGTGGCCGTAGTGGTCCCGGCCCGCTGTCCACCGACTTTCGCCTCAATGGTGCGGGTCGAGGGTCGGGTCATTCCACCGGGTGGCGATCCGTATCAGGTCTGGGTCGGACCTCCCCAGCCATGGACGAAGGGGACCTTTCTGGTCGATGGGGGCAGCGCGCGGGGTCCTGGCGGAACGGACTTCAAATGCTGGGTGGACGTGAGGCGGGTACGGCCAGTCGTGCGATGTGCAGCGTCAGGCAACTGGGTCAGCTAGCGTCGATGACGCCGAGCGGCCCCGCGGATCGGAGGTGGGAAGATCGCTCCGTCCATGGCGATCACGGCACCGGTGCGCGGGAAATCCTGCGCTGTCATCCGGCGCACCAGGCTGATCGCGGCGTCGGTCGGATCCGGGCGAGGCCCCTGACGTAGCGCCTGGTGGAGGGGGATGAGCCGTCCCGCGAGGAAGCGGCCGTGGGGGTCGAGCTCGAGGTGGAGCAGTGCCGTGATCCCCTTGTATCCCTTGAGCGAAAATCCCCGATAGGTCAGGAAATTCCCCATCGAATAGACGATCGGCCGCCCCCGCCAGAACTCGATCCCGCGGAGGACGTGGGGCCCGTGTCCCACCACCGCATCGGCCCCCGCATCGACCATCGCGTGGGCCCACGTCCGCAGATCCCCACGCTTCTCCCGTCCCAGCCGTTCCATCCCGGTCCCGGTGTGGATGGCACGGTCGCCCTCGGTGCCGCCGTGGAAGGTCACGAGGACGATGTCGGCGAGCTTCCGCACCGAGTCGACGACGGCCCTGCTCCGGAGGGTGTCGAGAAGGTCGTAGGTGCCGGGGTAGGTGGTGAACCCGATCAGCGCCACTACCCGGAGCGAGTCACCGGCCTGAAGCGTGTCGAACGCGATCTCGCCCAGCGGCCCGTAGTGCGTGATGTCGAGGGAGTCGAGGACGCGCTCAGTCGATGCCCGACCCTCGGGGCCCAGGTCGAGCGCGTGATTGTTGGCCAGGTTCAGGTGCGTGAATCCCGCGTCCCTGAGCCGCGCGGCAAGAAAGAGCGGGGTGCGGAAGGTGTAGCAGTGTCGCTCCTGCGGTCCGCATTTGACGGGCGGGAGGGTGTCACTGAGCGCGCCCTCGAGATTCCCGATCACCAGGTCGCCGGCGAGCAGTGGGACGACGGGGGCGAGCAACCCGCGGCCACTGTCCGGCGGCACGCCGTCGTCCTGGAGGGAATTGCCGAGGTTGATGTCGCCGGTGAAGGTGAGTCCGATGACGGCGGCTGACCCGGTGCGGCGGTAGGTACGTGGAGGGGCGGAGGCTGCCGGGCCCGGTGACGTGTCGGGTGCGGCAGCGGCGGGCGCCACGGCCAGCGGTCGGGACGCGTCTCGGGAGATCGCGCTCGCAGTCGGAACCGGGGACGGCGCCACGCTCGGCCGCGCCGGCGCGCACGCCGCGAGCAGGAGGCCGATGAAGGCCCAGCGGGTCATCGCGCGGAGGCGGCCTTCGTGAGCGCGGCGAGGGCCGCGTCCCGCCCGACGACGGCCAGCAACTCGTTGACAGGCTCCGAAACGGTCGACCCGGTCAGGGCCACGCGGATCGGCTGCATCACGTCGCCAAGCTTCACGCCCTTCGACTCCGCCAGGGCCTTGAGCGGGTCGGCAAGTTTCTCGGCGATCCAATCGTTTGCCGCGACCCCGCGCAGTGCCTCGGCGGCGAGCGCCAGGTTGGCATCGAAGGCCGCGCCCATCTTGGCCGCCAGTTGCCGGCCCTTGTCGTCGCGCTCCGCCCGGGCCGGATCGGCGCGCACCGCGGCCTGGGTGGCGATGTCGGTGATGAGCCGACTCCGCGCCTTGACGGCGTCGATGATGGGGCGGATGTCGCGCCCGCCGGTGTCGATGCCCATCGCCGCAAGCTCGCGGGTCACCTCGGGCAGGAGCGCATCGGCGGACAGGGCGGACAGGTACTGCCCGTTCATCCACTCGAGCTTGGCGGTGTCGAAGACCGCCGGCTTGCTCTGGATCCGTTCCAGCGAGAAGGCCTCGATCATGTCGGCCTCGGGCAGGACTTCCCGATCGCCACCGGGAGACCATCCCAGCAGTGCCAGGAAGTTCCGCATCGCCGCCGGAAGGATGCCGCGCGCCTGGTAGTCTCCTACGGCGGTGGCGCCATGGCGCTTGGAGAGCTTCTTGCCGTCGGCGCCGAGGATCATCGGCACGTGGGCAAAGACCGGCTCCGCTTTCCCGAAGGCGCGGTAGAGCGCGATCTGCTTCGGGGTGTTGGAGACGTGGTCATCGCCCCGGATCACGTGGGAGATCTGCATCTCGATGTCGTCGGAAACGACGGCCAGGTTGTAGATGGGGGTGCGGTCGCTGCGCAGGATCACGAAGTCGTCGAGGTCGTGTCCCTGGAAGGTGATCCGGCCGTGCACCGCGTCGTCCCACGCCAATTCCTCCTGCGGCATCCGGAGCCGGATGACGAAGGGCGTCCCGGCCTTGAGCTTCGCATCGATGGCCGCGGCGGGGAGCTGCCCACAGCGCCCGTCGTACCGGAACCCCTGCTTGTGCCGCTCGGCCTGCGCGCGCTGCGCATCGAGCTCCTCCTTGGTGCAGAAGCAGCGGTACGCCTTGCCGAGCGAGAGCAGCCGGTCGGCGTCCGCCTGATGGCGCGCCACCGATGCGCCCTGGAAGACGGGGCCCTCGTCCCAGGTGATGCCCAGCCAGGCGAGCCCATCGAGGATGACCTGGGTATGCGCGTCGGTGCTCCGTTCCCGATCGGTGTCCTCGATCCGGAGCACGAAGACCCCGCCGGTCTTCCTGGCAAAGAGCCAGTTGAAGAGCGCGGTGCGAGCCCCGCCGACGTGGAGATAGCCGGTGGGGGAGGGGGCGAAGCGGACGCGGGTCTGGGGCATCAGTGATCCGGGCTCATCGATGAGTGAACGGTCAACGGTGAACGGTCAACGGGGCTGACGGGACGGGCCCGTTCACCGTTCACTGTTCACCGTTGACCGGAACCACGGAGCGGGGGGGATTCGAACCCCCGATAGGAGCTTTAGACCCCTATAACGGTTTAGCAAACCGCCGCCTTCAGCCACTCGGCCACCGCTCCTCGGACGCGGGGATTTTAGCGGGGCCGGCGAGGGCGGGCAAGGCGGACACGCAGAGTTCCGCGTTCAACAGTGCGGCCCCGGCGGCACCGCGCACCAGATTGTGCCCCAGGGCCACCAGGCGGATCCCGCCGTTCCCATCCTCCCGGACCCGGCCCACGCTCACCGTCATTCCATCCCCGCGGTCGACGTCGCGCCGCGGCTGGGGCCGATCCTGCTCCGCCCGCACCCTGAGCGGGGTGGTGGGCGCGCTGGGGAGCCCGAGGTCGGCCACCGCCGAGCGCCACTCCCGGAGTGCCGAAGTGGCCTCGACCGTCGTGACCCGTCGAGCGAACCGGGCAGCGATGCAGGCGGTGTGGCCGTGCTCGACCGGCACCCGCGTCACCTGCGCGCTCACGCCGAATTCCCCCGGATGAGCCCGCCCACCCAGGATCTTGCGGCTCTCCCGGACGATCTTCTCCTCCTCTCCGTCGATCCAGGGGACAACGTTGCCCAGGATATCGAGCGAGGGGACACCAGGGTATCCCGCGCCGGAGACCGCCTGCAGGGTCGTGACCCAGACCTCCCGGAGACCGAAGGCCTGGTGCAACGGCGCCAGCGCGAGGCAGATGACTGCGGTGGCGCAGTTGGGGTTCGTCACGATGGCACCACTCCACCCGCGGACCGCGCGCTGGCGCTCGATGAGCTCGAGGTGATCGGCATTCACCTCGGGGATCAGGAGCGGGACGTCATCGTCGAGCCGATGGTTCCTCGCATTGCTGACCACGAACGCTCCGGCGCGTGCGAATGCCTCCCCGATCGGTCCAGCCACGGCGCCATCGAGCGCTGAGAAGACGATCGGCGCGTCGATGGCGTCGGGGGTGCAGGGGGAGATGGTCAGATCACAGGTCACAGGTCGCGGGTCGCACGAGCGGTGGCGAAGAGCGTCTCCGTAGGGCCGGCCGGTGGACCGTTCGGATGCGCCGACGGCCACGAGCTCGAACCACGGGTGCTCTTCGAGTCGGCGCACGAACTCCTGGCCGACGAGGCCGGTGGCGCCAAGGACGGCGACCGGGATGCGCGTGGTCACCGAGCGGCCGTCGCCAGGGGCAGGGCGCGGTCGAGCGCGGCGTGGAGATCGGCCACGAGGTCCTCGGCCGCCTCGATGCCCACCGAGAGCCGGAGCAGGTCGCCGCCGATGCCGGCTCGACGGCGCGTCTCTTCGTCCATCGATGCGTGGGTCATCGTCGCCGGATGTGCCACCAGTGACTCGACGCCTCCTAGCGACTCGGCCAGGGTGAAGTGCTGGAGTCCGTCGAGAAAGACCGGGACCGCCTCCACGCCGCCCGCCAAGGTAAAACTCACCATCGCCCCGATGCCGGGATAATGGACCTCCCGCACCGCGGGATGGTGGTGGAGCAGGTCGACGATCGCGCGCGCATTCGCCACGTGCTCCCGGATGCGGACGTGGAGGGTGCGGAGGCCTCGAAGGGTCAGGAAGCTGTCGAAGGGCGCGCCGACGAGCCCGAGGCAGTTGGCCCACCAGCAAAGTTCCTGGTGGACCGTCGCGTCCTTGGCGACCACCGCGCCGCCGACCACGTCGCTGTGTCCGTTCAGGTACTTGGTGGTCGAGTGCACCACGACGTCGGCGCCTGACTCGAGCGGGCGCTGCAGTACCGGCGACAGGAAGGTGTTGTCCGCGGCCACCAGCGCCCCGGCGGCTCTGCCAAGCCGCGCGACGGTCTCGATGTCGGTGAGGCGGAGGAGGGGATTGCTGGGCGATTCGATCCAGAGCAACCGGGTCGGTACCGCGAGGGCAGCTTCGACCTCCGGAAGGTCTCGTTGGTCGACGAACGCCACGTCGAGGAGGCCGCGCCGCGCCAATCCGGACAGGAGCCGGTGGGTCCCGCCGTAGCAATCGTGCGGGGCCACGACGCGCCCGCCCGCTGGAACGAGCTGGAGGACGAGCGTCACCGCAGCCATCCCGGTGGCCGTCACCACGCCGCCGGCACCTCCCTCGAGCTCGGCCAGCGCCGCGCTCAGGAGATCCCGGGTCGGGTTGCCGCTCCGGCCGTAGTCGTACCGGCCCTTGGTGCCGAAGGCAGGGAACGCGAAGTTGGCCGTGAGGTGGATCGGCGGGACGACGGCGTGGTGGTGCCGGTCCGATACGAGGCCGGAGCGGACTGCACGAGTGGCGGGGTGGGTCACGCCGACCTTCCGATGCCGAGGGCGCGGGCGATCACGCTCCCGATGGAGCCGACCTCCTTGAGAAAGGCATCGTGCCCGAATGTGGAGTGCACCACGTCAAGGGTGGCGGGGCCGCCGAGCCCGGCGCGGAGCGCTTCCATTTGCCAGAGGGGAACGAGCGTATCCTCGGCCACGGCCACCAGTGTGGTGGGCGTGGTGATGGCGGTGGGATCCACCTGATGCAGGTCGAGCGAAAGCGAGAGGCTCAGGAAGCGTGCGGGAGTGAACCGCGTGATGAACCGCTTTCCGTGCTCCGCCAGGTATTCCTCGACCGGAAAGCGCGGGCCATCGGCGTTCGAGACCGGTGTGTTGGAGAACCGCTCCGCGAATTCCTCGATGGTGCGGTAGGTAGTCATCGCGATCCCCCGGGCGAGCGCCAGCCCCCGGGCATCCTGACCGGTGGAGATGCCGAGCCGGACCGCTTCGCGTTGGAGCGCGCGCAGGGCCGTCGCCATCGGGTGGCTCTGGTGGGCGGCGCTGATGCAAATGTGGCGTGCCAGCCGGGCCGGGTGACGCAGGGAGAACTGCAGCCCTACCATCCCGCCGTAGGACGAACCGATGAAGGCGTGCAGGCGGTCGATGCGGAGGTGATCGAGCAACTCGGCGATCGCATCGGCCTGCTGTTCGGTGGTGATCGGCGACGGTGCATCGAGCCAGTCGACGCCGAGCACCTGATGCCGGGTGGTGTCGATCGGTTTGCCCGGGCCGACGAAGGCGTCCCACCAGCCGGGAGTGCCGTCGGGCAGCGCCGTGACGTTCCGTCCGGCTGAGATCCCGCCCAGCGCAATGACGACTGGAGCCCCTTCCACTCCCACGATACGGTGCGAAATCATGCGACCTCCTCCCCGATCAAGGTCCCCGCTCGATGCCGAAGCGGGGCCATGTATCCATAGACCTGCAGCGGCACTCGGGCCACCAGCGCTTCGTGCGCTGCCCCCGCGTGGACGATCTCCGCACCGGTCTCGGCCAGCGAGACCAGCGCGGCGTGACTCAACCGCGAATGCCGGCGGGCGTTCGGGGCAGATCGCGGGTCGGCGTCATACACGCCGCCCACGTCGGTCACGAGATGGCACTCCGCCGCGCCGAGCCGCGCGGCGAGATATACCGCCGTCAGGTCGGAGGCGCCGCGTCCGAGGGTACGGGTCTCCTGGTCGGCTCCGAAGGCCTGGAACCCCGCCACCACCGGGATGATCCCCGCGTCCAGGGAACGCCGGAGCGGCGCGGGGTCGAAGTGGACCAGGCGGCCGGCGCCGAACGGCCCGCTGGCGCAGAGTCCCGCGTCGCCGCCGCGAAAGCTGCGGGCCGGATGGCCGAGTGAGGTGAGTGCCGCGGCGAGGAGGGCCGCGGCAAGCTCCTCCCCGGTGGCGAGGGCCCGGTCGGTCTCGCGGGTCGGGGCCGCAGGGTCCAGGTGCGTCACCTGAGCGAGGGTGCGAAGGAGCCGGTCGGTGGTATGGCCCCGGGCACTCACCACGGCGACCAAGTCGGCGCCGGCGCGCCGGTGGGCCGCCAGTCGGCGGGCGGCGCGGCGCAGCCGGGCAGGGGTGCCCAGGGCGGTGCCGCCGAACTTGAGGACCAGGAGTGGTGGCAAGGCGCTGTCTCCGTGAGTATGCCTGCAAGAAAACGCCCCGGGCCTCGTCGGGAGGGCCGGGGTCGGGGTGCGGCGGTGGATCCGTCCGCTACGTCGCGCGCGTGCGCGAACTCCCGTCCGGCCCGGAGGCGGCGGTCATTCGCATCGAACAGGGGTGCAGCACGGTCGGGCGCATCGGTACTCCATCAACTGGGGCAAACGAAATGCCCGGCGAATGACTGCCGCCAGGCGGTCGCGTTTTAGCATTTGTTTTACGTGGCTGCAATAGCGGCAAATGACCACGGGCTTCGATTGTGACGGGGAGTGTAGTGAGCTGCACCAGGTGAGTCAAGGGGAGGGAGAAGCAAGAAGCAAGAAGTGAAGAGTGAAGAGTAAGAAGTAAGAAGTAAGAAGTAAGAAGTAAGAAGTGAAGAGTAAAAAGTGAAGAGGGACAAGTAAGAGGTGAATAGTCAGCAGTGAACGGTGAACGGTGAACGGTGAACGGTGAACGGGCCTTGGCGGTCCGTCCCCGTTCACTCTTCACTTTTCACTTTTTACTCTTCACCGCACATACGGCGTGGGTGAGATTCGAACTCACGAGACCCTTGCGGGTCTGCCGGTTTTCAAGACCGGTGCCTTCAACCACTCGGCCACCACGCCCGGCGCGGAGTAATCTAGCGAGGGCGTGGGGCGCGGGTAGGGCGCGTGAACGACCGCGTGAACTGCCGCGTCATCCGATCAGGTATCCGAGCGCCGTCCCGACGACGAGCACCCACGCGGCGTTCACCCGCCAGCGCCAGAGGGCGAAGGCGGCGGCGGTCGCGAGGGCGAATGTGGCCCACGAGGTGATGCCGGTGCGGCCCAGGAGCACGGTAACGGCACCCATCAGGCCGAGGGAGGCCGCGATGACTGCATCGAGCGTGGCGCGGAAGGCCGGCGCGTCCTTCCAGCGGGAGATGAGCGGGCCGCTCACCGCCACGAAGAGGAATGCCGGCACGAAGATCCCGATGGTCGCGACGGCGGCGCCCCGCCCGCCGGCCACGAGGTAGCCGACGAACGTCGCGGTCGAGAAGACCGGCCCGGGCGTGAGCTGCCCCGCGGCCACCGCATCGAGCAGCTGGCGGTCGGTGAGCCAGTGGAGCCGGTCCACCAGGTCGCCGTGGAGGAAGGCGAGGAGCACGTACCCGCTGCCGAAGAGCACCGCGCCGAACTTGAGGAAGGTCAGGAGGAGCGTGGGGAGCGTCGGCGGGCCGGCCAGCGCGGGGAGCAGCCGGGTGAGGAGGGGATATCCGGCAGGCGCCGCCGGCCCGGCGCGTCGACGGACGGTCGCGAGGCCCAGGACGACCGCGATGCCCAGGATGACGAGCTCGTCGGCGCCGAGGAGGCTCGCGGCGAGAGCGCCGATGCTCAGCGCGATGCGCCAGTGCGTGGTGAGCGCCGACCGACCGAAGTCCCAGAGCGCCCGGAGCACCACGACGAACGCCACCGCCTTGGCGCCAGCCAGCGCACCGGCGACCCCGCCGAGCGCGCCGAACCGGACGTAGCCCCACGCGAGGAGTGCGGTGAGGAGCACCGCCGGCAGGATGAACCCGACGCCGGCGGCGAGGAGCCCGCGCCACCCCGCCCGACGGTAGCCGAGGTGGATGGCGAGCTCGGTGGAGTTGGGGCCGGGGATCAGCTGGGCGCTCGCGACCAGGTCGAGGAGCTCGGCCCGCGAGATCCACCCGCGCCGCCGAACGAATTCCTCCTCCATCAGCGCCACGTGGGCGGCGGGTCCGCCGAACGCGGTGGCCCCGAGCCGGAGGAAGATCCCGAGCACCTCGACCGCGCTTCCGCCGCCCGGAGACGAAGGATCCCCCGGAGCATCACTGCCCCGGGGGATCTCGGAGGATGGCACGGTCACCGCGGTCCGGTCGTGGGCATCTGGGCGGCGACCCCTTCATACACCGCCTCGGCCTTCCTGGCCTTGGCGGAATCGCCCTTCTCGGCGTATACCTGCGCCATCGAGGCGTAGATCAGCCCGTACACCGTGAGGATCGAGCCCGATGGCGGGTCGACCCAGCCGAAGGGCCGCTTCCGCATCACCGCCTGGTAGTGGTACACATCCCAGAGCAGCTTGTCGGTCGCGTCGATGTCGACGTAGCCGATGTAGGGCGACAACACGATGTTCGGCCCCGGCTTGACGGGGGCGGTGTAGAGTCGCCGCGCCAACCCCTCGGCCACGAGGTAGGGCCGCAGGCCGAAGACCTGGTCGGGGTGGAAGGCGTCGGTGATCGAGAAGTAGATCGGACGCTTGCCGATGTTGTCGTGGATCAGCATCAGGGTCGCGAGGTCGCTCTTCTCGAGGTAGTAGCCGTTCCCCTGCGGGATGTAGGTCCCGTTGATCGTGATGTGGAGCGAATCCCAGTCGACCTTGGTGTCCTTCTGGATCGGCGTCAGGTCCTGCATCGAGTCAAGCTGCGGGATGGTCCACTGGAAGACCTGGTTGGTCGGCTTGGTGATGCCGCCGCCGGGCAGCTCGCCCGGCACGTCACCCGCCTTGATCCGGTCCTTCCAATAGGGAAGGGCGTCGGTGGCGTCGAAATCGGGGGTCACCCGCCGCTTGATCTGGCGCAGGTGCCAGTCGGTGTTCATCAGCGACAGGTTGGCGAGGGTCACGTCGGTCCGGACGCCCAGCACCTCCTGGGCGAACCAGAGCGGGAAGGTGTCGTTGTCCCCGGCAGTGATGAGGATGCCGTAGGGCGCCACCGACTGCAGCATGTCGACGGCGAGGTCGCGGGCGACGGTCTCGTGGGCGCGGCTCGCGGTGGCGCGGTTGCCGAGCACCGGGATGATGGCGAGCGCCAGGAGCGGGGTGGACATCACCCAGCGCGCCGGCACGCTGCCGGCCCGGGTGGTGAAGTCGGCGATGGCCCGCATCCACACGCCGATGCCGAGCCCGGCGCACACGCCCCACACCGCGAACGCGCCCATGAAGAAGTAGTCGCGCTCGCGCACCTCGCGCGGCACGTTGGCGCCGAACTGCGCCCAGTCGACCGAGAACCCGTACTTGAAGTTCATGTAGAAGACGAGCGCCACGCTCAGGGTGCCGAGGAGGGCAATGGCCGCGTAGGCCGCGCGGCGATCGACCCGCCAGAGCCCGAAGAGCCCCGAGAGTCCGAGGAAGGCAAAGAGCCCCGTCGCGAGCCCCGCGAAGCTGTTCCAGTTCCGGGCCCACTGCCAGCTGAAGTACTGGAAGAAGGTGGCCATCTGGTAGTAGAACGGCGCCTGGCGGTCCATCAGCGACGGTTTGCCGTACTGCACCCGGTTGAGCACGTCGGAGAGCGCCTGGCTCAGGAACCCGATCGGCTCGCCTTCGTTGATCGGCGGATACTGGGCCGCGCGGATGGGCAGATAGATGTAGTTGAGCGAGATGCCGACGAGCACCGCGCCCACGGCGAGATAGGCGAGCTGGTCCTTCGGGTCCCGCCAGATGGCATAGGCGATGAGCACCACGGTGATGACCGTGACCAGGAGTTCGGTGGAACCGGCACCGGGATGCGCGAGGTCGGGGAGGTGGTTGAACACCGCGATGATCAGGAACCAGCCGAGGAGGGGCGCCCACGGCTTGAAGACGACCCTGGGTTCGGTCCACAGCACGTAGACCGCCACCGCCGGGGCGCCGAGGACCCCCATCAGGTGGTTGGTCGAGGTGAGCGCAAGCACATACCCCACCAGGATGAGCCAGCGATCGCGCATGGGGCCGGGCTCCGCATCGCCCCAGTGGACCGCGAGCCAGACGACGAGCGCCACCGACAACATCGAGAGGGTGTAGACCTTCTCGTTCACCACCGACTGGTTCCAGACCGTCCACGCCGTGCCGGCGATGAGCACACCGGCGAACGCCGCCGCGAGCCGCGGCCACCGGACCGGCACGATGGCCCGCATCCACCGCTCGGCCACCAGGAACCAGAGGCCGCCGGCGAGCGCGCTGGTGACGGCGGCGAGGAGGTTGATCCGGACCGCATAGCTCGCCGCCCAGGGGATCAGCCCCCAGGTGTGGGCGACCACCGTGAAGAGCGGGTTCCCCGGCGGATGGGGGATCCCCAGCACCTTGGCGGCCGCGATGTACTCCGAGGTGTCCCAGAACGCCGTCGTGGGCGAGAGGGTCGCCACGTAGATGGCGAGCAGGACCGCAGCCGCGACGGCGGCCCAGGCGTAGGGCGGATGTTCGTCCTTGAATTCCATGCGAATGCGTTCCTGGTGAACGGTGAACGGTCAACAGTGAACGGGGGTGGACGGGGCGGCCCCGTTCACCATGCACCGTTCACGGTTCACGCTGTCAGTGCCTGAATTGCCTCTTGCCGGTGACGATCATCGCGATGCCGAGCCGATCCGCGGCGGCGATCACCTCGCCGTCCCGCACCGAGCCCCCCGGCTGGATGATGGCGGTGATCCCTGCGGCCGCCGCCTCCTCCACCCCGTCGGGGAAGGGGAAGAACGCGTCGGATGCGAGGACGGCGCCCTTGGTGTCGTGGCCTTCCTTGTGCGCCTTGTGGACGGCCAGGAAGGCGCTGTCCACCCGGCTCATCTGGCCCGCGCCGATGCCGATGGCGGCCTCGTCCCGTGCGATCAGGATCGCATTCGACTTGACCGCACTCACTGCGGCCCACGCGAACGCGAGGTCGCCGTGCTCGAGGTCGGTGGGCTGCCGCGTGGACACGACCTTCCAGGAAGATTCATCGCCGTCGAAGGCAAAACGGTCCTGTACCAGGAACCCGCCGCGCACCCGCTTGAAGTCGAGGCCGCGGTTCATTCCGCCCACCGGGAGCTCCACCACCCGCAGGTTCTTCTTGCCCTTGAATACCTCGAGCGCCTCGGCCTGGAAGCTCGGCGCCACTACCACCTCGACGAAGAGGTCTTTCATCGCTGCGGCCGCCGCGGCGCTCACCACGGTGTTGAATCCGATCACGCTGCCGAAGGCCGAGAGCGGGTCGGTGGCGAGGGCCTTCCGGAAGGCGTGCTCGCTGGTGGTGCCGATGGCGATCCCGCAGGGCGTCGTATGCTTGATGACCACGCAGGCCGGACGGTTGCTCCAGAGCGCCGCGGCGGTCGTCGCGGCCTCGATGTCGAGGAGGTTGTTGAAGGAGAGTTCCTTGCCCTGGCGCTGGGTCAGGTCGGCCATCCCGCGCGGTTCGTCGGTGACGTAGAGCGCCGCGCGCTGGCCGGGATTCTCGCCGTAGCGCAGCGCCTGCGAACGGCGGAGCGACACCCCGAGCACTTCGGGCAGTTCGCTCCCCGGGGCGGCCAGGTAGTTGGCGATGGCCGCGTCGTAGTCGCCGGTGTGGGCAAAGACCTTGGCGGCGAGCGCACGACGCTCCTCCGCCGGGATCGCCCCCTTGGCGAGGAGGTCGAGGATCCGCCGGTAGTCGGAGGGATCGACCACGACCAGCACGTGTTCGTGGTTCTTGGCGGCGGAGCGGAGCATCGACGGACCGCCGATGTCGATATTCTCGACCGCGTCCTCGAAGTGCACGTTGGGGCGCGCGATGGTGGCCTGGAAGGGATACAGGTTCACCGCCACCAGGTCGATCGGCGCCAGGTGGTGTTCGGCCATCGCGTCGCGATGGGGGGCCAGGTCACGCCGGAAGAGGATCCCGGCGTGCACCGCCGGATGCAGCGTCTTGACCCGGCCGTCGAGGATCTCGGGAAAGCCGGTGACCTTGTCGACCGGGGTGACCGGGACCTGCTCGTCGGCGAGCGCCTTGGCGGTGCCGCCGGTGGAGATGATCTCCCAACCGAGCGCGACGAGGCCCTGGGCGAAGGGGACCACCCCGCGCTTGTCGCTGACAGAGATCAGGGCACGTGGCATCGGGGATCAGGTTCCCAGGGGTTCGAGGTCGGGACCGAGCGGTACCGGATGGCCAGCCGCGGCGGCGGCGAGGACAACGCGGGGGAGGAGCCGATGCTCGGCGTCCAGTACCCGGGCGGCGAGCGAGACCGGGGTGTCCTGCGGGAGGACCGGCACCTGCAGTTGCGCCAGGATGGCGCCCCGGTCGTACTCCTCGTCCACCAGGTGCACCGTGGCCCCCGATCGAAAGGCGCCGCTCGCCAGGACGGCTTGGTGCACCCGTTCGCCGTACATCCCCGGTCCGCCGAAGTCGGGCAGGAGGGCGGGGTGGATGTTGATGATCCGGCCGCGATACGCCGAGACCACGGCAGCCGGCATCAACTTGAGATATCCGGCCAGGACCAGGAGATCCACCTGATGCCGGCTGAGCAGGTCGATCCACTCCGTGGCGTCGGCGGGGTCGACCAGGACCGCTGCCGGTACCTCGTGGCGTCGCGCTCGCTCCAGGGCGCCCGACGCCGCCTTGTTGCTCACCACCAGGACCACCTGCGCCGCTGAACCTGGAGGCAGCGCGTCGAGAAGGGCCTGAAGGTTGGTCCCGCCGCCGGAAACGGCGACCGCGACGCGGAGCGGCATGGGGGGAGAATATAGGGGGGAAGGCGTGAATGGTGAACGGTGAACGGTAAATGGTGAATGGGATGTCAGGCGCACCTGTATGCTGTCATTCCGAACACCCCTCATCTGTCATCCCGAGCGCAGCACCCTTTCTTCACGAGCGGCCCACCCTGTCATCCTGAGCGTCAACCCATCTGTCATCCCGAGCGCTAACCCATCTGTCATCCCGAGCGTGAACCCAACTGTCATCCCGAGCGCTAACCCATCTGTCATCCCGAGCGGCAACCCAACTGTCATCCCGAGCGTAGCGAGGGATCTTGCCCGCCTGAACCGGAGATCGGCGGCCTGCTTCGATCATCGCTGGGTAGGTCCCTCGCTGCGCTCGGGATGACAGGGTAGCGCTCGGGATGACAGCTGGGAGGGCGCTCACCCCTTCAACAACTCCGCGAACTTCGCCCGCAACTTGGCCACCTTCGGCGCGATCATCGCCTGGCAGTACGCCTTCTCGGGATTGCGCTGGTAATACTGCTGGTGACCTGGCTCTCCACCATAGAAGACGGTGAGCGGCACCACCTCGGTCACGATCGGCCGGCCGAACACCCCCTCACGTTCGAGCTCCGCAATGACCGATCGCGCGGTCTCGGCTTGCACATCGGAGGAGGTGAAGATCGCGGAGCGATACTGCGTGCCGATGTCCGGACCCTGGCGGTCGAGGGTCGTCGGGTCGTGGAAGGCGAAGAAGAGTGCCACGAGGTCGCGGTAGGAGATCACCAACGGATCGAACGAGAGTTGGACGGCCTCAGCATGCCCGGTGGCGCCGGAGCAGACCTGCTCGTAGGTCGGGTTTGCGCGCGCACCGCCGGTATACCCGGAGACGACCTTGTCCACGCCGCGCAATCGTTCAAAGACCGCTTCGAGGCACCAGAAGCAGCCGCCGGCAAAGGTGGCGAGTTCGGACTGCGACATGGCGATCCATCCGTTCCCTCTCTCCACGTACGTGGAGAGGTGAGGGCGTGAGGAAGAGCCTCAGCGCGGAGCGCTGCTGAGTACTGAACCGACCGCGGTTCCCAGATCGGCCACCACTTGGAATCCCTCCACCCGCGCCGCGTCGGCGTCGAGATCCCCCTGGCCGGTCAGGACCAGTATCCCGGTGCCGCCGAGGGTGCGGGCAGGCTGGACGTCACGAAGACGGTCGCCGATCCAGACGCTCCGCGCAAAGTCGATCCCGAACCGGGCGTCGGCGTCGCGATAGAGCTTGATCCCAGGTTTCCGGCACTCGCAGGGGCCGCTGATCTCGGGGGCGTGGGGGCAGAAAAAGTGGGCGTCGAGGTGGGCCCCTTCCTTCCGCAGCAGCTCATCGGTCCGCGCCTCGACTCCCTCGTACTGCGCCGGGGTGATGATCCCCCGCGCGATTCCCGACTGGTTGGTGACCACGACGGCGAGGAGGCCGGCGCGGTTGATGCGCGCCACCGCCTCCCCGGCGCCGGGGAGAAGCTGCACCCGCGCCGGGTCGTTGGCGTATCCCTCGTCCTCGATGATGGTCCCGTCGCGGTCGAGGAAGACGGCGGATCGGCGGATGGACGGAGGGGTCGGTGGCATGTCGACTCTATGCGTCCGTCTCGAGTGCGCGCCGGAGTGCCGCGCCCACATCGGCAAGCCCCGCCTCCGGCAGGGTCCGCGGGTCGAGCAGGAGCTGGCCGTCCTTGACCCGGGCGATCACCGGCGGGCGGCCGAGCCGGAGGCGGAGCGCCAACCCGTCGGCGCCGAGCGGTCCCGGATCGAGCGCCACAAGGGTGGTCGGGAGCTCGGCGTCGGGGAAGCTGCCGCCGCCCACGTTCGATGCACCGGAGATCAGGCGCGGTCGGAGCGATCCCGGGACCAGGGTCCGGAGCCGCTCGGCTCGCCGCTCAAGCTCCTTCGGCTCGATCGAGAGCATCGCGAGCACCGGGATCTCACGCCGCGCGCGGTCGGGATCCTGGTAGAGCCGGAGCGTCGCATCGAGGGCGGCGAGGGTGAGCTTGTCGGCGCGGAGCGCCCGGGCCAGCGGATGCTCGCGGCAGCGGCGGATGAGATCGGCCGATCCGACCAGGCACCCGGCCTGGGGGCCGCCGAGGAGCTTGTCACCGCTGAAGATCACGAGGCTCGCACCGGAGGCGACCGCCTGTACCACCCGGGGTTCGGAGGTGAGCCCCCGGTCGGAAAGGTCGGCCAGGAGCCCGCTGCCGACGTCGTAGATGCAGGGGATCCCCCGTGCCGTGGCGAGGGCCGCCACCTCGGACGGCTCCGGCGAGGCGACGAAGCCCCGTTGGGCAAAGTTGGAACGATGCACGATCAGGATGGCGCCGGTCCCGGTGCCGATGGCCGTCTCGTAATCCTGGAGGTGGGTCCGGTTGGTGGTGCCGATCTCGCGAAGGGTGGCGCCGCTCGTCTCCAGGATCTCGGGGATCCGGAACGAGCCGCCGATCTCGATGAGCTCGCCGCGCGAGATGATCACCTCGCGCCCGCGGGAGAGCGCCTGCAGCGCCAGCACCAGGGCGCCGGCGGCGTTGTTGACCACCAGCGCATCGTCCGCACCGGTGAGTTCGGCCAGGAGGTCGCGGCTGTGATCGGCGCGGTGGCCGCGGATCCCGGCGTGGAGATCGAATTCCAGCGTCGAATAACCGCCTGCGATCGCGGCGACGGCCGCCTGCGCCGCTTCGGCCAATGGGGCGCGGCCCAGGTTGGTGTGGAGCACGATACCGGTCGCATTGAGCACGGGATTGAGCGACGGCTCGGCGCGCTCGAGCAGCCGCTCGCGGACCGCCACCGCCCAGTCATCCGGCACACCGGCGCGTTTGCGTGCCCCGGCGAGCACGTCGCGGATCGCCGCGACGACGGCGCTTCGGGGTGCCCCATCGATGAGGGCGGCGATCCTCGGCTCTTCGAGGAGCTTGCCGACGCTGGGCAGCTCGCGGCGCGGATCGGTCACGGTTTGGTCGAATCCCTGGCCGGTCGATGCAGTTCCAGCCGGCGATGGAGTTTCAGCGAGTCGACGACGGCCGTGTCGGCCGCCGGCCGGGCCGTCGAGTCGGCCTTGGTCGAATCACTCCTGGTCGAATCGGTCACCGACCGCTTCGGTGGTGGCGGCGGCTTCGGGACCACGAGGCCGCCCACGATCCGGCCACCGACGTGGTTCACGGTCCGGAGTCCGGTGATCACGATGACGTACTTCCCGAGCGGCGGGAGCGGCGCCGCGGTGCGGAGCACCACCTGATCGCTGAGCGGCGGTCGGGTGGCGATGAGTTTGATCATCGCACTGTCGACCCGCGGGCGACCCCGGAGCCCGGCCAGGGTAGAGGCGAGGGTGGGTGGCGCCGAGGGTGATGGCGATGGGGCCGCCTTCTTCTTGCCGGTGTCGGGATGCGCCCGCGCGAGTGAATCGGCCCGGATCGAATCGGCGCGGACCTTTTCCTCGGCGCGGAGCGAGTCGTCGAGCCGCTTCGGGCGGAATGACAGCACGCCCACCGGGGTGGAATCCGGGAGGGCCATCAGGCGCACGGTCACGGAATCGAACCGCTGGTAGGGGTCGAGTGGCGCGCTGAACGTGAGCGTCACAGTCTGGCTGTCCGTGAACTGCGGTTGGGTGAGGCGGAGTGGGGTGGTGTCGCGCTCGGCCAGCCAGAAGGGCGGCACGCGCACGCTGTCGTGATCGGCGGTGACGGCGACGCTGTCCCACGACTCGCGGTATTGGCGCTTGAGGTCGTGGTTCTGGTCGACGTAGGCGTAGATGACGTACCGGCCGTTGGGAAGCGGCCCGAACGAGAATCGGCCGGTGGAGTCGCTGGCGGAGCGGTAGACCAGGCTGTCGGGGGCAAGGACCGCTTCGATGATCGCGATCGGCGCCGCGTGGCCGGCGGTCCAGTCGATGGTGGTCCCGGAGAGCGTCACCGTGGGGAGGGGCGCGCCGGTGGTGAAGGTGATGATGTTCCCCTGCTTCATCACATTGCGCCGCAGGTCCGCGATCCCGGGGAGCAGCTCGGCTCGATAGACCCGGTTCGGCTGCCATCCCTCCTTG
The DNA here is from genome assembly GCA_035693225.1 of Gemmatimonadales bacterium. Lineage (GTDB taxonomy): Bacteria > Gemmatimonadota > Gemmatimonadetes > Gemmatimonadales > GWC2-71-9 > CAMLHU01. The sequence goes on from DASSGV010000043.1 coordinate 21,570, forward strand.
GGGCGTACCGAGATCCGACCGCGGTGCCAGCGCACCACCGGTTGCTTCGAGGTGGGGGAGAGGAGCACCAGCTTTTCCAGCGTACCGGTGCCGAGCCCGAAGTCGGGCGTGGTGCCTTCGGACACCGTTTCATCGAAGATGAAATCGACGTCGCCGGAAAAGTCGGGTAGGACCGCCATCGACTCCGGCACCGTGGCCACCACCACCGGGGCTTTCAGGTCGGGTGGCCCGCCGGGCGGGGGGCCGATACGGGCGCAGGCGGCGAGCGCGAGGAGGCATAGTGCGACCTCACCCCCCAACCCCCTCTCCCTTAAGGGAGAGGGGGAGCCGCTCCGGCTTACAGGAGAGGGGGAGCCGCTCAGATGACTTCTCCCCTCTCCCGGAAGGGAGAGGGGGCCAGGGGGTGAGGTGCTCACCCGCACCCCAGGCGCTTCCTCTTGTCGCCGAGCACTGCGACCTGCTTGCTCCAATCGGCGAGCTTGGCCCGCTCGTTCTCGACCACGTTGGCCGGCGCACGGCTCACGAACTGTTCATTGGCGAGCTTCTTCTCCTGGGATGCCAGGAGCTGACGCAGCCGAGTTTCTTCTTCGAGGAGGCGGGCGCATTCACGCCCCAGGTCGATCGCACTTCCCAGGGGCACGAAGACCGGCGTGCCATCGGACAGCACCGCGTGCGCGCCGACGCCTTGCTCGGCGCCACCCACCGCAAGGGTGGCGAGCTTGGCGAGGCGGGTGATGGTGCCCGACTCCGCCTCGATCGCCGTGCGCGCGCCGGGGGTGGCAGGGGTGATGGTCGCGGCGATCTGCTTCCCCGGCTCGATCCCGTATTCCGATCGGATCTGCCGGATGACCCCGACGGCCTCCTGCACCAGCGCGAATCCACTGAGGGCCGCGGCGTCACGCGCACGCGAGTCGGATACCGGCCACGCCGCCGTGGCGAGCCACTCACCGGCCTGCCGGCCGGGGAGCTTCTGCCAGAGCTCCTCGGTGATGAACGGCATCACCGGATGGAGGAGCCGGAGCGCGGTGTCGAAGACCCGGTAGGCCACCGCGCGCGCCACATCGCCGCCGGGGCGGTCGCCGTAGAGGCGCGGCTTGATGAGCTCCACGTACCAGTCGGCAAAGTCGCTCCAGAGGAACCGATAGACGGCGGCGGCGGCGTCATTCAGCCGGTACTTGGCCGTCGCCTCGGTGGCGGCGACGACGGCCTCCTCGCAGCGCGCGATGATCCACCGGTCGGCAAGGGTCAGCTCATCCTTCCGGACCACGTTCCGGTGCTTTCCCGCGACCGGGCGGGGCACGCCGTCGAGGTTGGAGAGGAGGAAGCGGCCGGCGTTCCAGAGTTTGTTGGCAAAGTTCCGCCCCGCCGCGAACGACAGCTCCAGGTCGGCCGGATCGAGGATCAGGTCGGTGCCCACCGCCATTCCCGAGACGACGGTATAACGGAGCGCATCGGCGCCCCAGGTGCGGACGACGTCGAGCGGGTCGATCCCGTTGCCGAGCGACTTGGACATCTTGCGGTGCTGGGTATCGCGCACCGTGCCGTGGAGATACACCGTGGTGAAGGGGAGCTGCCCCATGAACTCGATCCCCGCCATCACCATCCGCGCCACCCAGAAGAAGAGGATCTCCGGGGCGGTGACGAGGGTGGTGCCGGGGTAGTATCGCTTCAGGTCATCGGTCTTTTCGGGCCAGCCCAGCGACGTGAACGGCACCAGCCAGCTCGAGAACCAGGTGTCGAGCACGTCCTCGTCCTGGCGCACCGGGCCTCGGCACTTGGGGCACGCAGAAAGGTCCGTTCGGCTCACCGTCATCTCACCGCAGCCGTCGCAATACCAGACCGGGATCCGGTGGCCCCACCAGAGCTGCCGGGAGATGCACCAGTCGCGGATGTTCTCCATCCACTGGGCATACTCCTCGCCCCGGCGCTCGGGGATGAAGGTGAGCGTTCCGTCGCGATAGGCCTTGAGCGCCGGCTTGGCCAACGGCGCCATCTTCACGAACCACTGGTCGCTCACCCGCGGCTCCACCACCGTGTCGCAACGGTAGCAGTGGCCCACCGCGTGGCGATGGTCCTCGACCTTGACCAGCAGGCCCAGCCGCTCGAACTCCGCCACCACCTGGCGGCGCGCGTCGAAGCGGAAGAGGCCGCGGAAGCGGGCCGGCACCTCGTCGTTCATCCGGGCATCGGGGGTCATCACGTCGAGGACCGGGAGGTCGTGGCGCTTCCCGATCTCGAAGTCGGCGGGGTCGTGCGCCGGGGTCACCTTGACCGCGCCGGAGCCGAACGCCGGGTCGACCGCCTCATCGGCGATGATCGGGATCTGGCGGTCGGTGAGGGGGAGCTGGATCAGGCGCCCGATCAGGTGGCGATACCGCTCGTCGGCGGGATGGACCGCCACGGCGGTGTCGCCCAGCATCGTTTCGGGGCGGGTGGTGGCGACGACGATCGATTCGATGGCGCCCGCCGGCGGGTCGCCGGCAGCGACCTCTCCCGCCGCGATGATCACGGTGGCACTGCTCGGCCGCACCGCGCGGATCGCCTGCGTCGGGGCGAGGCTTGCGTCCCCCGGCTTCCCGCCGACGAGGGGATAGCGGAGGTGCCAGATCTTCCCGTCGACGTCGTGCTTCTCCGCCTCCTCGTTGGAGAGGGCGGTGAGGCAGCGGGGGCACCAGTTGATGATGTAGTGCCCGCGGTAGACCAGCCCCTTCTCGTAGAGCCGCACGAAGACCTCGCGCACCGCGCGCGAGAGGTCCTCGTCGAGGGTGAAGTAGGTCCGGCCCCAGTCACAGCTCGCGCCGATCGCCTTCAACTGGTCGAGGATCGTGGCCCCGGTCTCGTTCACGTAGCTCCACACCCGCCGCACGAACGCCTCGCGGCCGATGTCGAAGCGGGTCTGCCCACCCTCCTTCGCGATGAGGCGCTCCACCACGTTCTGGGTGGCGATCCCGGCGTGGTCGGTGCCGGGAAGCCAGAGGGTCTCCCGCCCCTGCATCCGCGCGGTGCGGACCAGCACGTCCTGGATGGTGTTGTTGAGGCCGTGGCCCATATGGAGCTGGGCGGTGACGTTGGGCGGGGGCATCATGACCACGAACGGGTCGCGGGTCACGGGTCGCGGGTCGCGGTGTGGTGCAAAGATCCCCGCGTCCGTCCACGCGCCGTACAGCCGCGCTTCGATCCCTTCGGGGGAATACTGGGCCGGCAGGTCGGTCATGGGAGTCGCGGGTGGCAAGTCATGGGTCGTGAGTCGTGGGTCACGGGTCACGGGTCGTGGGCTGATGTTAGAGGCTGATAGCTGATAGCTGATGGCTGATAGCTGATCACAGCTAGCCCACTCAATATCCGAACTCGTGATGGATGATTAAGTTAACACCCACCCCCGTATCGCAGGGGTGGCCCGCAGCCGCACGGGCGGCAGTGCCTCAAGCAACCCTCGCGCGAGTCTTCCGATGGCCGACGAACGCACTCACGTCACCTTTCTCGATCTCGCGCGCTGGCTCCTGCCGGTGGCGGTGGTCGTCCTGGGGCTCGTGCTCTTCCTTATGTATCACGCTGCGGCGCCGGCCCTGGGCCTGGGGGCAGGGCAGTGAGCGGAGCGATCAGGGTCACGTTGCCGGATGGCTCGGTGAAGGAAGTGCCCGCCGGCTCCACCGGCCTGGATGTGGCCAAGGCCATCGGGCCGGGGCTCGCCAAGGCGGCGCTCGCCGCACGGGTCAACGGGAAGGTCCGCGACCTGGGCCGCCCGCTCGACGGCGACGCGACCATTGCGATCCTGACCGACAAGGACCCGGACGCCCTCGAGATGCTCCGCCACTCCGCGGCCCACATCCTGGCTACGGCGGTGCGGGAGCTCTTTCCCGCGGCGGCGATCGGTTTCGGTCCGCCGATCGAGGATGGATTCTACTACGACTTCGGGGTCGATCGGCCCTTCACGCCGGAGGACCTGGAGCGGATCGAGGAGAAGATGAAGGAGGTCGCCGGGCGCGACTTCCCCTTCGTGCGCGAGGTGGTGGATCGGGCCGAGGCGAACCAGCGCTTCGCCGATGACCCGCTCAAGCTCGAGCGGATCAGCGAGCTGGGCGATGACGAGGTCATCAGCGTCTACACCGACGGGCCGTTCCAGGATCTCTGTCGCGGGCCGCATGTGCCGAGCACCGGGCGGCTCAAGTTCTTCAAGCTGCTGCACGGGGCGGGGGCGTATTGGCGGGGGGACTCGCGGCGCCAGATGCTGCAGCGGATCTACGGGACCGCCTGGTTCAAGGAGGCCGATCTCAAGGCGTACCTGCATCGGCTGGAGGAGGCCAGGAAGCGCGATCACCGGAAGCTGGGGAAGGATCTCGACCTTTTCCTGCTGCATCCGTTCTCGCCCGGCGGTGTCTTCTGGACCGACCGTGGCACGACGATCTACAACACCGTCAACGAGTATATGCGCGAACTCCAGCGCGACGGCTTCCAGGAGATCAAGACCCCGCTCCTCTACAACAAGGGGCTCTGGGAGATCTCGGGACACTGGGGAAAGTACCGGGAGAACATGTTCCTGGTCCTCGACAACGAGACCGGCGAACACGACATCTCGCTGAAGCCGATGAACTGCCCCTCGCACCACATCTTCTACTCGGCCCGAAAGCACTCGTACCGGGAGCTTCCGGTCCGGCTCACGACCTTCGATGTGCTGCACCGCAACGAGGTGAGCGGCGCACTCTCCGGGCTCACGCGGGTGCGGCAGTTCCAGCAGGACGACTGCCACGTCTATTTGATGGAAAGCCAGATCCCGGATGAAGTACACCGGATGACGCAGTTCATTCTTTCCTACTACAAGACCTTCGGCCTGGAAGCGAAGCTCAAGTTCGCCACTCGACCCGAGGTGAGGATCGGCGATGACGCACTCTGGGACCGGGCGGAGGCGGCGCTCAGGTCGGCCCTCGAGGCGACGGGGCTTCCGTATGAGGTGAAACCGGGGGACGGCGCCTTCTACGGACCCAAGGTGGACTTTGAGGTCTTCGATTCGATCGGGCGCGGGTGGCAGTTGGGCACCATCCAGCTCGACTACAACGCGCCGGAGCGATTCGACCTCCAGTACACCGGCGAGGATAACCACGACCACCGGCCCGTCGTCATCCACCGGGCGGTGAGCGGGTCGTTCGAGAGGTTCATCGCCATCCTCATCGAGCACTACGCCGGGGCCTTCCCGGTCTGGCTCTCGCCGGAACAGGTGCGGGTGCTCCCGATCTCCGATGCCCAGGCCGACGCCGCCCGCCAGGTGACCGAGCGCTTCCGCGCGCTCGGCATCCGCGCGCACCTGGACGCGGGGCACGAGACATTGAACTACCGAATCCGCGCCGGCGAAGTGGCCAAGGTGCCGTATATGGCGGTAGTGGGTCAGCGGGAAGCGGAGGGGGGAACTGTTGCGGTGCGGGTGCGGGGAGAGGATGGGAAGAAGCAGGAAGTGGTGGGGGTCGAGGAGTTCGGGGCGAGGGTGGCGGAACTGAGCAAGGGGCGAGTGCTCGCGCCGTAGGCGCGGCCTGCGCGCGTCCACGACCGTGGACCCTCACTCCTGTCGCAGGGGCGTTACCTTCGTGCTGATAGCTGATAGCTGATAGCTGATAGCCGCAGTTAGCTGTTAGCTGATAGCCGCAGTTAGCTGATAGCCGATAGCTGATAGCCGCAGTTAGCTGATAGCTGATAGCCGCAGTTAGCCGATAGCTGCCCGCCCCACCCACCCGACACCCGCGACCCGGCACCATGGGCAAATCCCGCCTCGAAGCCTTCAGTGACGGCGTCATCGCCATCATCATCACGATCATGGTGCTGGAGCTGCACGCCCCGCACTCGACCGCACTGGCCGACTTGGGCGCCCTCTGGCCGGTGTTCCTGAGCTACGTGCTGAGTTTCATCTATATCGGGATCTACTGGAACAACCACCACCATATGCTGCACGTGGTGCACAAGGTGACCGGCGGCGTCCTCTGGGCCAACCTGCACCTGCTCTTTTGGCTGTCGCTCACCCCGTTTGTCACCGCGTGGATGGGCGAGAACCACTTTGCCCCGGTGCCGACGGCGCTCTATGGGTTCGATCTCCTGATGGCGGCGATCACCTATTGGATCCTGCAGCACCAGATCCTCGCCAGCGAAGGACCCGACTCGCTCCTGGCGCGCGCGGTGGGATCGGACCTCAAGGGGAAGGCCTCGCCGATCATCTATCTGATCGCGATCCCCGCCGCGTTCGTCAGCGTCTGGATCTCGGCGGCCTGCTACATCGGCGTGGCGCTGATGTGGTTGGTGCCCGACCGGCGCATCGAACGGGTGTCGAACTAGGGCCCCGACCACGGGGGCACCGGGAGGTGCCGCCTATCGCCGATCTCCGTCCCGCACGGCCCGGCTGGGAGCCGGGCCCTCGGCTCGTTTCATCCCATACAGCGCCTGATCTGCCGCGCCGAGGAGATGCTCGAGCGTGGTGCCCCCCGCGGGATAGATCGCGACTCCCGCGCTGACCGTCGTCGCCGGGGGCTCCGCATCATCGGCGAGCCGTGCCCGGATCCGCTCCGCCACGATGCGGGCATCCTCCGCACCCGTCTCCGGGAGGACCAGCGCGAACTCATCCCCGCCGAGTCGGGCGGCGGTGTCGATCGTCCGGATGTTCTGGGTGATCGCCGCGGCCAGGCGGACCAGCGCCCGGCTTCCGGTCAGGTGTCCGTAGTGGTCGTTGATCTTCTTGAGCCCGTCCAGGTCGAAGAGGACCACCGCGAACTCCCGCCCCACCCGCTTGGCCCGCTCCAACTCCCTCTCGATGACGGTGATCAGCCGGCGGTAATTGGCGAGCCCGGTAAGGGGGTCGGTGATCGCGAGTTGCTGGAGCTGGGCGGCGGTGCGCCGCCGCTCCGCCACCGTGGCGGCAAGGACCAGGATCGTCACGTCGGTCACCGCCATGAACGCCTGGAGGACGAGGAGGGAGTCGTTGTAGGGACCCGATCCGCGCAGCAACTCCCAGATCGCGATGGCGGCGACGACGACGACCGCCGTCGTCGCTTCGCGGGGCCCGAACCGGACCGCGATCCAGATGAGCGGAGGGACGGCCAGGAAGCCGAGGGTGTGCCCCCCCGTCACGTCGAGCGTCACCCCGCCAAAGGAGAGGGCGGCCACGAGGACGGTGATCCCGGCGGCGGCGAGCGCCTCCGCCAGGTGGGCGCGGGTCCAGCTGGTCCGCTGGTTGATGCCCCAGAGGATGAGGGGTGGTGCCACGATGAGGGCGCCGGCGAGGTCGCCGAGCCACCAGGTGAACCAGACGTCGCGATATTGCGTGATGGGGACGAGCCCGGCGAGGGTCAGTGACGTCACCCCCAGTGTGGCGGCAATGACCGTGGCGCCGAGGGCGGCGAGGATCGCGAAGCGGATCGCCGTCTCGCCCGAATCGAAGGCGTCGGCCCCGTTGGCCCAGCGGTTGACGAGTGCCGCACCGACCACCGCTTCGAGGGTGTTGCCGAGTGCCACGCCGAGGGAGGGAAGGAGGAGGCCCGTGGTGGTGAAGTTGACTACGACCGCCCCGGCGAAGATCGCCGGCCAGACCGAGGTGCCGAAGAGCAGGCACGCCGCGAGCGCGATCCCAGTCGGCGCCCAGACGGGGGAGGCACTTGGGTTGACGATGCCCAGGCGGAGACCGAGCTTCCCCGCGACCGTGTAGATCGCGGCGATGGCGACGAGCAGTGCGAGTCGGCGGGACAGGCGCATAGGTCCTTTAAGCTATCAGCTATCAGCTATCAGCTATCAGGGAAGTGGGCGGCATCCTCGTGGGGCTGACGGGGCAGGCTGGTAGTCGTTAGCTGATGCTGATAGCCGATAGCTGATAGCCCTTAGCCGTTAGCCGATAGCTGATAGCCCCTAACTGATAGCTGATAGCTGCTAGCCGATAGCCGTTCGCTGATCGCTGATAGCCGATAGCTGATAGCCCCCCTCCCGGAGCACGTATGTCGCAACTCTCCAACTCCGCCCTCGACGGCCCCGCCGCCGTTGCCGCCGCCCCGGGGTACACCCGGGCCATCCTCGATCTTCTGGGGACGCGCGATCCGGTTTCCGTGATGCAGGACACACCACGCCAGATCGAGGAGCTGATCCGCGGCATTCCGGAGGGAGCGCTGGTCCTCCCGGAGCGGCCGGGGAAGTGGTCGATGCGGCACGTGGTGGCTCACCTTGCCGATTCGGAGATCGTGGGTGGGTGGCGGCTCCGATTGGTGCTGGCGCACGACCGGCCACCCCTGACCCCGTACGACCAGGACGTCTTTGCGGACCGACTCCGGTACGACGACGTCCCGATCGGCGAGGCGCTGGCGCTCTTCACGGTGCTCCGCAAGGCGAACCTCCGGCTGTGGAGCGGGGCATCGGCGGAGGAGTTGGAACGGGTGGGGCTCCACAGTGAGCGGGGAGAGGAGAGCGTGGGCCATATGCGGAAGTTGTACGCCGGGCATGACATTGCCCATCTCAACCAGCTCACGCGAATCCGGGCGGCGGTGACGGGGCGGGCGGGTTAGGTTCGCACAGGCGCACAGGCGCACAGGCGCACAGGCGCACAGGCACAGAGGCACAGGTCGCCGACGCTGAGTCCGTCATCATCTTCCACCGAGCTGGGAACATGGACAAGGGAACGCTCGCACTGCTGATCCCGATCCTCGCCATCTCGATCCCGCTCGCGGCGGTGATCATCCGGGGGTACCACACCACCATCCGGCTTCGGATCGAGGAGCTGAAGGCCCGGGGTGGCTCCGGGGAAGGCGATGCGGAAGCGATCGAGCAGTTGCGGCAGGAAGTGGCGGAGATCCAGGAGCGGCTCGACTTCACCGAGCGGCTGCTGGCGCAGACCCGCGAGTCGGAGCGGTTGGGGAAGGGGAACCAGTAGCGCCGCCTACCATCCACCCGCGATCCCCCCTATTTTCCGGGCCTGAATCCTCATCCGGAAAGTCACCGTGTCTGACAGCACCATCCCGGTCATCGTCTCCGCCTGCCGCACCGCCGTAGGCAGGTACCTGGGGGCCTTGAGCCCGCTCACCGCCCCGCAACTCGGCGCCGTCGTGGTGCGCGAGGCGGTCAAGCGCGCCGGCATCTACGGCGACAGCGTCGACGAGGTGATCCTGGGCCACGTGCTGCAAGGCGGGACGGGACAGGCCCCCGCGCGCCAGGCGCTCATCCACGGCGGGATCCCCGGCACGGTGCCGGCGCTCACCATCAACAAGGTGTGCGGGTCCGGCTTGAAGGCGGTGATGCTCGCGGCCCAGAGCATCAAGGCGGGAGACGCCCAGTGCGTGGTGGCGGGCGGGATGGAGTCGATGTCCGGCGCCCCGCATTACCTCTACCACTATCGCGGCGGGATCAAGGCGGGAGACCAGACCATCGTCGACGGGATGATCCGCGACGGACTCTGGGACTCCTTCGGCAACAACCATATGGGTGAGTATGCGGAGTACACCGCCGACAAGGCGGGGATCACCCGTGTCGAGATGGATGAGTTCGCGGCCGGGAGCCACCGGAAGGCCGTCGCGGCGCAGGCCGCCGGCAAGTTCGATGCGGAGATCGTGCCGGTCGAGATCCCGGGGAAGCAGGGTCCGACGATCGTGAAGACGGATGAGGGCCCTCGGAAGGATACGAGCGTCGAGGTGCTGTCCAAGCTGAAGCCCTCGTTCCGGAAGGACGGCCGGGTCACGGCGGGAAATGCACCGGGCCTCAACGACGGAGCAAGCGCGCTGGTCGTCACGTCGCAGGCGTACGCCAAGGCGCACGGCCTCAAGGTGCTGGCCCGGATCACCGGGTACGCCACCGGCGGCGGGGAACCGAAGGATCTCTTCTTTGCGCCGATCCAGGCGGTGCAGAACTTGATGAAGAAGACGGGGAAGGCGATCGGCGACTATGGCCTGATCGAGGCCAACGAGGCCTTTGCCGTCCAGGCCATCGCCGACGGGCGGGGGCTCAACTGGGATTGGGACCGGGTCAACGTGAACGGCGGTGCCGTGGCCCTGGGACATCCGATCGGCGCCAGCGGCGCCCGGATCCTCACCACGCTGTTGTATGCGATGGCCGATCGAAAGGTGAACACCGGACTGGCGACCCTCTGTCTTGGCGGCGGCAACGCCGTGGCTCTCAGCGTGGAGATCGGATGATGACCGACAATGCAGGCGCGTCCACCGCGGTACCAGGCTCGACCGAGATCGCGGGGGTACGGCACGCGGCACCCGCCGAGATGGTCCTTCGTCGGTCCATCGCCGTCGGCGGCGGCGCCGCACTCGTGGCCGTCGCCGCCCAGTTCGCGATTCCGCTCCCCTTCACCCCCGTGCCGGTCTCCCTCGAAGGGGGCGCGGTGCTCCTGGTGGGCGGGCTCCTCGGCTGGCGCTACGGCGCGCTCGCGCTCCTGACATTCCTCGCGGTCGGCGCCGCCGGGATGCCGGTCTTTTCCGACGGCACGTTCGGTCTGACCAGGCTGGTCGGTCCGACCGCCGGCTACCTCTTCGCCTTCCCGGTGGCCGCCGGCATCGTCGGCTCCCTTGCGCGTCCCGGCGCGGTGCTGCGGTCGATGCTGGCCGCGCTTGCCGGGATGGTCGTGATCCACCTGGGCGGCTGGGCCTGGCTTGCGATCCTGACCGGCAGCGCCCATCAGGCGTTCACCTGGGGCTCGGTGCCCTTCCTCCTCACCGACCTCCTCGCCGTTGCCATCGCAGGTGGACTCACTGCCCGGCTCGGTGCCCGCACCCGTCGGTTCGTTTGACCCAGTCGCCGCGCTCCCGCCCACTCGCGATCGTCTGGACGATCGCATTTTTCGGGGTCGGGATGATCCTCACCACGATCGTCGCGATCATGGCCCATGGCGCCGGCGTCGGCGGATTGGGGTCGGAGGTCATCGGCGAACTGGTCGGGTTCGGCATCGCCACGTACATCATCGGGGTCCGGGCGCTCAAGCTGGACCTCGCGTCGCTTCGGTATGCGCCGCGGCGCGCAGGAGCGGTCGGGTTCGCCACGGGGCTGGGGAGCGGCATCATCCTCGCCGCGCTGGCGATGGCCCTGGCGCTGCCGGTCGCCGCCGAATGGGGACGCACCGCCGGATCGTTCGGCGATTGGGCCGGTGCCGCCCTGGCCACGACGGCGGTGCTCCTGCCCGCCGCGTTCGCCGAAGAGCTCATCTTCCGCGGGGTCGCGATGGTGGCACTGGCCGAGGCCTTCGGCCGTTGGCCGGCCATCATTGCCATCGCGGTGGTCTTCGGTGTCGCACACCTCGGCAACGAGCACGTGACCGCACTCGCCGTGGGCAACGTGACGCTCGCGGGTGTCTTTCTGGGGGCGATGTTCTACCTCCCCGGCGGCATCTGGACCGCGACGGGGGCGCACCTCGGCTGGAACGCCACGCTCGCCGTGCTTGGCGCCTCGGTGAGCGGGCTGCCGTTCGCCATTCCCCTGGTCCACTACCGGAGTACCGGGCCCGAATGGGTCGCCGGGGGTGCGTTCGGTCCGGAGGGGGGCATCGTCGCCTCGCTCGTGCTCGCCGCGGCGGTCGTCCTCCTGGCGCGGCGCTCCGTCAAGAGGTCCATCGCATGAAACAGGTCGCCGTGATCGGTGCCGGGACGATGGGGAACGGCATCGCGCAGGTGTTCGCGGCCAACGGCTCGGCCGTGACGCTCATCGACGTCTCCACGCCTGCGCTCGAACGTGGGCTGGGATCGATCACGAGCTCGCTGGCGCGGGTGGTCAAGAAGGGGATCCTGACCGCCGCCCAGGCGGATGCGGTCGTGGGGCGCATCGCGACCGGGACGGATCTCGGCGCCGCGAAGTCGGCCGATCTCGTGGTCGAGGCCGCCAGCGAGGATCCTGCCGTCAAGTTCAAGATCTTCGAACAGCTCGACCAGGTGTGCGCTCCGGGGACCATCCTGGCCACCAATACCAGCTCGATCTCCATCACCACGATCGCGGCCCGCACCCGGCGCGCGGACCGGGTCATCGGGATGCACTTCATGAACCCGGTGCCGGTGATGCAGCTGGTCGAGATCATCCGCGGGCAGCTGACGAGCGATGCGACCACCAGCGCCGTGATGGAGGCGTCGCGTGCGCTCGGCAAGACGCCGGTCGAGGTCAACGACTACCCCGGCTTCGTGGCCAACCGCGTGCTGATGCCGATGATCAACGAGGCGATCTTCTGCGTGATGGAGGGGGTCGCCACGCCGGAGTCGATCGACACGGTGATGAAGCTCGGGATGGCCCACCCGATGGGCCCGCTGGCGCTGGCGGACCTGATCGGCCTCGACGTCTGCCTGGCCATCCTCGAGGTGCTGCATTCAGGGCTGGGCGATGACAAGTACCGCCCCTGTCCGCTGCTCCGGCGGATGGTGGCCGCCGGCCAGTTGGGCCGGAAGACCGGGCAGGGATTTTTCGGGTATGGGAAGTGAACGGTGAACGGGTAACGGTGAACGGGCGTCGAGAGCGGCGTACCCGCGTACACCCGTTCACGCTTCACTCTTCACTGTTCACTGTTCACTCTTGATCATCGACCATTTCGTCTGACCTACATTGAAGGATCGGAACTCATGGATCTCCAGAAGGCGATGGCCCAGTATCACCACGAGCAGGTCTCGATCTCCTACGATGCGTCGTCGGGGTACTTCGGGATCATCGCCATCCACGACACCACGCTCGGGCCGGCGCTCGGCGGCACCCGGTTCTGGCAGTACGCCAGCACCGATGACGCCGTGGTCGATGCGCTCCGGCTCTCGCGCGGGATGACCTACAAGGCGGCGGTGGCCGGGGTCAACCTGGGCGGCGGCAAGTCGGTCATCGTCGGGGACAACAAGCGCTCCGATCGGGAAGCGCTCTTCCGGGCCCATGGCCGGTACATCGAGTCGCTGGGCGGTCGCTACATCACCGCCGAGGACGTGGGGACGAGCCCCTCGGACATGGAGTACATCCATTCCGAGACCAAGCACGTGGTCGGGCTCCACGGCAAGTCGGGCGATCCCTCGCCGGTGACGGCGTACGGCGTCTACATGGGGGTGAAGGCGGCGGCCAAGACCAAGTGGGGCAGCGATTCGCTCTCCGGCAAGACCGTCGCGGTGCAGGGGTGCGGCAACGTCGCGACCCACCTCTGCAAGCACCTGAAGGAAGAGGGCGCCAAGCTCATCGTGACCGACATCGACGAGGGCAAGGTGAAGCGGATGGTGGAGGCCACCGGCGCCACCGCGGTCAAGCCCGATGCGATCTACGACCAGAAGGCGGACATCTACTCCCCCAACGCGCTCGGTGCCACGGTCAACGACGACACGCTCAAGCGCCTGAAGGTGGAGATCATCGCGGGCGGGGCCAACAACCAGCTGGCCGAGGAGCGTCACGGCGAGCAGCTCGAGAAGCAGGGGATGATCTACGCCCCCGACTACGTGGTGAACGGCGGCGGGCTCATCAACGTCTACGGCGAGCTGCAGGGCTGGGCGCCGGAGCGGGCCCGCCGGAAGGCGGGCGATATCTACGACACCACGCTCCGCGTCTTCGCGATCGCCTCGCGTGACAAGCTGCCGAGCTACCGGGCCGCCGACCGGCTGGCGGAGGAGCGGATCGCCTCGATCGCGCCGCTGCGCAAGTTGTGGATGGCGTGACCTTCCGGTCGCACCGCCGATGGATCGGCGTCGTGATGGCCGGGCTGGTCGTGGCGCCGCCGCTCTGGTCCCAGGGGTCGGCGCGCCACCAGATCGATTCGCTGATGGCCGATCAGCTGCCCGCCGCCAACGCGCGCGACGCCGAGCGGTTCCTGGCGGCGTTCGCGCACGACAGCACGCTCCTGTTCGTGTTCAATGGGAGCATCATCCGCGGATTCGATCCGCTGCTGGCGCAGCAACGACAGTGGTGGAGCAAGGGTGCGGGGGGCGCGGTGTATGTCAGGACCGCGCCGCCGGAGATCACCCTCCTGGCGCCGGGTATCGCCCTCGCGGTCGATCGCCTCGCGTCCCGGCACACGCTGGCCTCGGGGGAGGTCCGGGCCGATGATTTCGTGGTGACGCTGGTGTGGCGGCTGCGCCCCGAGGGGTGGCGCATCGTGATGGCGCACGAATCCACCGTCCACTGACCGCTCTCCCGCCGTCCCGCTTTCCCTCCTTTCCGCTAGATTGCTACCCATGCCCGAACGCATTCCCATCGGCGCCGACCACGCCGGCTTCGCGCTCAAGGAGCGGCTCGTCGCGGAGCTGAAGGCCCTGGGCTACGAGCCGATCGACCTCGGCACTCATTCGAGCGCGTCGACCGACTACCCGGACTATGCCCACTCGGTGGCGCGCGAGGTCGAGGGAGGCACGGCAAAGCGGGGCATCCTGCTCTGCGGCACCGGCCTCGGGATGGGCTACACGGCCAACCGCCATCCGGGGGTGCGCGCCGCGGTGGCGTGGAGCCCCGAAGTGGCCAAGCTGGCCCGTGCACACAATGACGCGAATGTTCTGGTCCTGCCGGCCCGGTTCGTCTCGGAGCGGGAAGGAATCGACATCCTCAAGGCGTGGCTGGAGACGCCCTTCGAGGGGGGCCGGCACGAACGCCGGGTCCGGAAGATCGAAATGGGGAGCCAATGACCCTTGACCACCGCGCCTCGCTGCGCCAGGCCGATCCGACCATCGCCGGTCTGGTGGACCAGGAACTGGCCCGCCAGCGACACGGGCTTGAGCTGATCGCGAGCGAGAACTTCGCCAGTCGGGCGGTCATCGACGCGATGGGCACGCCGCTCACCAACAAGTACGCCGAGGGATACCCCGGAAAACGGTATTACGGCGGATGCGAAGTGGTGGACAAGGTGGAGCAGCTCGCCATCGACCGGGCCAAGGCGCTCTTCCACGTGGACCACGCCAACGTCCAGCCGCACGCCGGGGCACAGGCCAACTTCTCGGCCTTCATGGTGCTGCTGAAGCCGGGGGAAAAGCTCCTCGGGATGTCGCTCCCGCACGGCGGGCACCTCTCCCACGGGGCGGCGGTCAACCACAGCGGCGTGATCTGGCAGGCGGTGCAGTACGG
>DASSGV010000044.1:0-18118 GCA_035693225.1 Gemmatimonadales bacterium
CCCTCGGTCGCTCTGCTTCCTCTGGATGACAGTTCTTGTGTTAGGAAGAAGGCGAGCATCCCGATCTGTCATCCCGAGGGTGCCCTGATCCGGAGCGAAGCGACGGGGAAGGGACCCGAGGGACCTTCTCAGCATCGATCGAACCAAGCCCCTCGCTTCAGGCCAGGCGGGCCAGCCCCCTCGATCGCTCCGCTCTCTCGGGATGACAGTTCTTGTGTTAGGAAGAAGGCGAGCACCCCGATCTGTCATCCCGAGGGTGCCCTGAGCCGGAGCGTAGCGACGGGGAAGGAGCCCGAGGGACCTTCCCGGCGTCGATCGAACCAGGCTGTCCGCTCCAGGCCAGGCGGGCAATGTCCCTCGGTCGCTCCGCTTTCTCGGAATGACAGCGCTCGGTACTCCCCCTCTCCACGTACGTGGAGAAGGGGCCGGGGGGTGAGGCAGTGCGCCAACCTCCGCCCCTCCGCCTCTCCGTCCCTGCGATCCGGCACCACCCTCATCGAGCTCATCGTCGCGCTTGCGGTGCTCGGCATCATCCTCGGTGTGAGTGCTGCCGCGATCGGGAGCCTCGATCGGAAGCCATCATCGACCGAGGTGGTCGCGATCGCACGGGGACGGGAGCGTGCGCTCCGGACCGGCGTGCCGGTATCGATCGATCTTCCGGACTCGAACCCCAATGTGGGGCCCCGAAGCGTGCTGCTCCTTCCCGATGGGCGCGTCATCGGCGCGGGCTACGACCAGTTGACCGGAGCGGTGATCCGTGCCGAGCCGTGATCGGGGCGTGGCGCTCCTGGAGGCGCTCATCGCGCTCGCGATCCTCGGTATCGCCGGGGTGTCGCTGGTGGGGCTGCTGGTCGACGTGAACCGCGGGGAATGGTCGTTCGAAGCCCGGGAACTTCGCTCCGAGCGCGCCGATCAACTCCTCACCCATCTCTCCCTTGAAGACAAGCGCGGGCTCGATATCCGGCTGGGTCGGCGGGCCGTCGGGGAGTTCGTGACCGATGTCGAGCGCCCCGAGCCCGGGCTCTACCGGGTGGCAGTGGCCGACTCGGCGGCACCGGATGCACCGCTCCTGGTGACGGTGGTCTATCGGCCGGGGGCGGAATGATGCTGCGATTTTTTATTTCCCGGCACGGTCTGCTTTGCCTCATCCCCCGGCCCCTCTCACAAGGTCCCTCGGTCGCTCCGCTCTCTGGGGATGACAGTCCTTGGTATGCCCTCTCTCCTGTGAGGGAGAGCGAGAGCACCCCGATCTGTCATCCCGAGGGCGCCCTGACCCGGAGCGCAGCGACGGGAAAGGGGCCCGAGGGACCTTCTCAGCGTCGATCGAACCAGGCCGCCCACTCCAGGCACGGCGGGTCAGGCCCTTCGGTCGCTCCGCGCTCTCGGGATGACAAGTCTGGCTACTCCCCCTCTCCTGCAAGGGAGAGGGGGCCGGGGGGTGAGGTGAGGTACTCCGGCTTCACCCTCTTGGAACTGATGCTCGCCCTCGCGATCGGCGGGCTCCTGATCCTCACCGCCGGACGTCTCTTCGCCGTCGCAGGGAACTCGAATGCCATCCTGACGCGGTCGCGACGTGCGGACGATCTCCGGGCCAATGGTCGGGAGTGGCTGACGACGACACTCGGCTCCCTCGAGGTCGGTGCCGCCGGGACCATCGGATTTCAGGGCAACGCCACCACGATGACCTTCTCCGCCTGGGTGCCCACGGCAGAGGGTTGGATGGAGCGACGTCCCGTGACGCTAACCGTCGGCGGCGGCGCGCTGACGGGCACGGCCGATGGAAGCGTGACGCTGGCCGATAGCGTGCGTGCGGGGGCTTTCGATTACCTGAGTGAGTACGGGGAGGGCACGACGTGGCTCTCCGGGTGGCAATCACCGGTGAGTGCGCCGATCGCGGTGCGGATCCGGCTTGTGCGTCCCACCGCCGATCCCGAACGCCTCGAGGTCGACACCCTGGTCTTCCGGATCGGGGGGCGGGGGTGACGTGCGTGAACAGTGAAGGGTCAACGGTCAACGGGAGCGGATGTGGCGCTCGCGTGGAGGTCAATGAATGGCTGCGAGAATGGTCGTGCGCCGGCCAGGAACCCCGTTCACCCTTCACCGTTGACCGTTCACCGCGTGCAGGCTTCGCCCTCTTCACGGTCCTCTGGCTCATCGTCGCGCTCAGCGTGGTCACCACCCTGGCGCTCGGCACCGGGCGAGTGGGGCGCTGGGAGAGTGCCAATCGCATTGCGCTCCGCCGGGGGCGCTGGGCGGCCGACGCCTGCCTCGAGATCTTCCTCGGTCGGTACGCCGCGCAGGGAGCGGCACCGCTCGACTCCGTCGACCTCGGCAGCGGCACCTGGTGCCGGGCCCGGATCGAGGACCCGGAAGCGAAGCTCAATATCAACACCGCGAGCGACAGCGCTCTTGCGGCGGTGCTCGGTAACGACACCCTCGCGGCCGCACTTCTCGATTGGCGCGATCCCGACGACTCGGCGCGTGCCGGCGGCGCAGAACGTACCTGGTACCTCCTGATGCACCGCACACCACCCCGGAATGGCCCTCTCGCGAGCGTAGCGGAACTGCGGCTGGTCCGCGGATTTGACTCGGTGATGGTCGTACGGGCCGACAGCCTCCTCACTGTGCGAGGCTCCGGGCACCTGAACGTGAACGATGCATCCCCGGCCGTGCTGGCGACCCTGCCCGGCTTCACCCCGTTCGTTCTGGACGTGGTGCTGCGCGCCCGCGCGGAGCGCCGCTCCTTCAGTGACCTGGATGCCTTGGTATATGCCGTGCCCGGGTCTGCTCGATCGGGATTGCTCGCGGCCTACGCCGCACTCCGCCAGCAGACGGTCTTTGCGCCCGAGCTGCTGGTGGTGCACCTGGAGGGGCACGCCCCGGAGTCACCCGCGGTGGCGCGGATAGATGTGACCTTGGTCCCCGCCGGCGCGCGCCTGGCCGTCGTGCGACGGGAGGTGTGGTGAGGTTCCGGGTCCGTCCCCAGGCGCGGCTGGCCATCGACGTGGGTACGGATCTGATCCGTGCCGAAGCACGCCGTGGCGGCACGATCGTCTGGGCCGCCGAGGCGCCGTATCAGGGTGTCGGCGAACTCGCGGATCGGCTGGCGGAACTGGTGTCGCTCGAGGGGATGCCCAGGATGGAGCCGTCGGTCCAGGTGCGGCTTCTCCGGCCGCTGGCGCAGGTCCGGGTGCTCGACGACCTGCCGCGGGTGGGGGAGGCGGGTCTGGCCGGGATGTTGGCGCACCAGCCGCAACGGTTCTTCCGCAAGAACGGGAAGCCCCTCGTGACCGATGGCGTCTGGTTGGGATCGGCGCTGCGACGGAACGCGCCGCGCCACGCCGCGGTGGCCGCCGTGGAAGTTCCCGTCGTGGAGGCGGTCGTTGCCGGGGCCAGGGCCGCCGGATTTCGCATTGCCGACATCCGCCCCGAGCAAGCTACCGACGCTCGGCTGTCCCTCCTGCCAGGGGTCGAGCGGGGAGAACGACGGCGGGCGCGCATTCGCCGGCTGTGCTGGATCGGTGGTGTGGCCGCGGCGCTCTGGGTGGCGCTGGGGCTGGCACTTGTCGTGCGCCAACGGCGCGCCATCGCGCGAGTCGATGCGGAGCTTGCGGCCCTCGACGGGCCGGTACAGGCGTTGCTGGCCGCGCGCGCCCGCACCGATGAGGCCAGGCGGATGGTCGCTGTGGTGGACAGCGCCGATCGGGACGGTGCCCGGCTCGACCGGCTCCTCCTTGGACTCGTGCGCACCCTTCCCGATTCCGCCTTCTTCTCCGCCGTGGCCCTTCGTGCCGATGGCTCGGGCCAGGCAAGCGGCGCCGCCGCCCATCCCGCCGCTCTGCTGGTGGCGGTCGAACGCAGTGGGCTGGTGACCCACCCGCACCTGGAGGGACAAGGGGTGCGGGAGCCGATCGGCGGCCAGATGATGGAGCGGTTCACGCTGGTCTTCGGGGAGCGAGCGCCGTGACGCCGCGCGATCGACGGGCACTCGTCTGGGGAACGGGAGTGCTCACCCTCGCACTCCTCTTCGGGCGCCTGGCGCCGACGGCGTTCCGCGCGTGGCGAGTGGCCTCGGGTGCACTCGCGGAACGGACCGCACTCCTGGCCCGGGAACACGGCGACCTCGGCGGACTCACGACGCTGGAAGACTCGGCCAAGGTGGTGGAGGCGTCGTTCGTGGCGCTGGCACCCAAGCTGCTCACGGGCGGGAGTGCCGCGGAGGCCATCGCCGACCTGGAAGGACGGATCACCCTGTCGGCGAGCCGGCATCGGACCGCGGTGATCCGCCTCGAGCCCGTACCCGATTCGACCACCCTCGCCAAGCTCGGCCGCGTGCGGGTGACCGTACAGGTCGAATCGGATTGGGCGGGGATCAGCGAGTTCCTGCAGGCCGTCAACGCCGACCCCGCGGCACTTGGCGTCGGCTCGCTCGACGTGACCAGTACCGATCCCGTGGCGTCGAGTGCGCGGCCCGAAGTGCTGCACGCCGCTCTCGATATCGACGGATGGTATCTCCGCGCGGGGGGGCGCTCGTGACTCGCCGCCAATTGATGGGGGCCGAGTGGCTGGGGGTGTTCGCGTGTGTAGTGCCCCTGGTGCTCGGTGTCTTGGCGTTCACCCGCAACGCGGCGGCGGCACCCGATCCGCGGCTTGGCGCTGCTCACGTGTCCCGTGTGCCATCCGATGGCCTGATCCCCGATTCACTCCTGCACGGGATCGTGGAGTTGGCGCCGTTCCGGCTGGTGCGGCACCCTGCGGAAGCATCGTATCAGGTCGGCCGGCCAGACGCGCAGTCGGATGTGCAACCAAGTACCAAGCCGGCCCTGGTGCTGTCGGGGATCATCGCCGGGCAGCATCGGGCGGCCCTGCTCGACGGAATACCGGGGCACGATGGATCGGTGCTCCTGCAGCTCGGAGACACCGTGGCCGGGCTCCGACTGCGTCGGATCGACGCGGCAGGGGTCGTGATCACTGGAATGGATACCACCTGGACGCTGACGGTGAGGAAGATATGGAACTGATGACTATGGAGACCGAGCCTTCCCAAGGGCGCCTCGCGTCCGGCGTGGATCTCACCCCCTGTCCCTTCTCACAAGGTCCCTCGGTCGCTCCGCTCCCTCGGGATGACAGTTCCGAGTACTCCCCCTCTCCCGGACGGAAGAAGGAGGGCATCCCGATCTGTCATCCCGAGGGCACCCTGAGCCGGAGCGCAGCGAAGGGGAAGGGACCCGAGGGACCTTCTCAGCATCGATCGAACCAGGCCGCCCACTCCAGGCAAGACGGGCCAGATCCCTCGGTCGCTCCGCTCCTTCGGGATGACAGTTCCGAGTACTCCCCCTCTCCACGTACGTGGAGAGGGGGCCGAGGGGTGAGGATCGGGATGCTCGTATCAGTCATCGGTGTTCTCTTCGCCGCCCCCCTCTCCGCCCAGGGCCCCGTCACCCTTGGCGACTCGGTCTCGGTCAAGTTCGTCGAGGCCGATATCCGTGCCGTCGTCCAGGGGCTCGGCGCCTATCTCTCAAAACCGGTGCTGACCTCCAACCTGCCGTCACTTCGGGTGACCCTGGAAACGCCACATCCGGTGCCGAGGAGCGAGGTGCCGACCCTCCTCAAGGGACTGGTCGAGTCCAACGGGCTCGAATTCACCGAGGACAGCTCCTTCTATAGAGTGCAGCCAAAGGCACCGCCTCCCCCCGTGGCGCAGCCACAACGATCCGATACTGGGCAAGGGAGTGCGCCGAGGCTCTTCGTGATCCGGCTCAAGCACGCCATCGCCGCCGATATTGCGGCGACCGTGAACCAGCTCTTCGGTGGGGGTGGGGAGTTCTCAGGGCGTTCCGGGTTGCGGGGTGGCGGTTCCCTCGGCGACCAGCTTCGCCAGAACCTCGTCCCGCCCGCGGGCGTCTCCAACCCCGGGGCGATTGTGTCGGCGCCGGCGGCACCGGGATCAGGGACCTCCGCCGTGCTCAAGGGGGCGCTCACCATCGTTCCCGACGAGCGGACCAACTCCCTCCTGATCCGCGCCAGCCCCGAAGACTACGACGTCATCAAGACCGCCGTGGACCAGCTCGACATCCGGCCCCTCCAGGTGTTGATCGAGGTGCTGATCGTCGAGGCGCAGGACAACGGGAGCTCTTCTCTTGGTGCCGATCTGGGTCTCCCGCCCCAGAGCCTGGCCGGCGGCTCCGTCGGCGGCTCCACTACCGGCGGCGGGCTGGGCGATCTGGTCCTCAACTTCATGAAGCTGGGGCACGCGCAGGTGAACGCCACCATCCGGGCGGCGCAGAGTCGCGGGACGGTGCAGATCGTGTCGCAGCCGACCTTGATCGCATCCAACAACGTGGAGGCGAGCTTCCTCGTCGGATCGCAGCGGCCATTCATCCAGGTGAGCCGTTCGCTCCCCACCGATACCCCCGTGCAGGACCAGGTGGTGCAGTACAAGGATGTCGGTACCCAGCTCACCGTGAAGCCGACCATCAACCAGGACGGGTACGTCTCGCTGGTCATCGACCAGGAGGTGAACAACGCCACCGATCAGAGCGAGTTCGACGCGCCGATCATCTCGACCCGTTCCGCCAAGACGCAGGTCCTGGTGAAGGATGGGCAGACCATCGTGCTGGGGGGCTTGCGCGACCACGAACGGGACCAGACCCGGGAAGGGGTGCCCATACTGTCCCAGATCCCGCTCATCGGCGCGCTGTTTGGCGGGGTGTCCCGGACCAACAACAAGACCGACATCTTCATCTTCCTGACGCCGAGGATCATCCGGAGCGACGAGGACGTGGACAGCGTCACCGCCAAGCGGATGCCGGCGGGACTGCCGCAGGCGGGGGCGCCGTGACCGCGCCTGCCGAGGAGCGGCGACGGGGAGCAGAGCGTGAAAGAGCGGCCGATGCCGGTCCCATCATCGGGCGCTCACCTCCCATTGTGCGCGCGGTCGCGCTGGCGGGCCGCTTCGCCCGGACGGAGTTCCCGATCCTGCTCGTGGGCGCCACGGGGACAGGAAAGGAGCTTTTCGCACAGCGCATCCACGACTGGAGCGGGTGCCCGGGGCCGTTCGTGGACGTGAACTGCGGTGCGCTCCCGAAGGAGATGGTGGAGAGTCTGTTGTTTGGGCACCGGAAGTGGGCATTTACCGGGGCGGGTGACGGTGCGGAAGGTCTGATTGCGGCGGCCGATGGCGGGACGCTCTTTCTCGATGAACTGCTGAGCCTCCCGCCGGAAGCGCAGGTCAAGCTCCTGCGGGTGCTCGAGACCGGGGAGGTCCGCCGCCTCGGAGAGACCGCCAAGCGACGGGTGCGCTTCCGCGTCGTGGCGGCAGTGCAGGAGGACTTGGACGATCGGCTGGCGAGCGGCGATTTCCGGATCGATCTCTATCAACGGGTGGCGGGAGTGGTGTTGTGGCTCCCTGCGCTCGAGGAGCGTCGCGACGATTGCTGGCTCTTGGCGCTCCACTTCGCGCGCGAGAGGGGGCTTGAACTCTCACCGGAGGTCCGGGCGGTGGTCGAACGGCACGGATGGCCCGGCAATGTGCGGGAGCTCAAGGTGGCAGTGGAGCGCGCGGGGTTCCTTTCGGAGGGACGGAGCGTCGGCACGCGTGCGATGGCCGACGCGATCGCGCTGGGTGCGCCGAGGAGGCGGATGCCGCGGGCCGTCACCGACCACCGGCGCGACCTTGAGGCGCTTCTGGCCCGGCACGGGGGCGATGCCCGGGCGGCGGCGGGGGAGCTGGGGGTCAGCCGGAGCGCCCTCTATCGCCAGCTGAGTGAGTGGGGAATCGACCCTCAGGTGCGCGGACGATATCGGTAGTCGCGGTGAGCGCGAAATCCCACCAAATCCCACGAAATCCCAGCAGCCCTGGGATTTCGTGGGATTTCATCTTGTAAGTCGTTGTCAATCAACGACCCAGCTCCGGCACGGCGCGTGCCTTAGGAAAGGGGCATTCCCTTTCCGGAGCTTCGTGTGCGTCGAACCCTCGTCGGATTGTGTCCTGTCATCTGCTGTGTCCTCGGTCTCACGATCGCCCCCGCACTCGCCGCGCAAGGCACCCCGCAGTCCGGCGGGGGGAAGGTCATTCCACTCTGCCAGAGCGGGTGCCTCACCTACGGGGTCTCGGTCAGTCCTAAGGGAGGCTCCGACACTCAACCGGAGAACGCCACCGGGCTATCCTATGGATTTGTCGTGGCCAACACCGGGAGCACGAATGAGTCGGACACGTACACGGTGAGTTGCACCACGAGCGGGCCGGTCGTCTGCGATTCGTTGGTGAGTGCCGGAGGGCCGCTGGGCCCGCTGAAGGCGCAGTCCATCTCGCCACAGTGCTTCCATTGTGGTGGCGGGAGCACGACGATCTCCCTGACGCTGACGGGGGGCACCCAGTCCGGAGTGACGGCGTGGGCCCATACGCAGAGCACGACCGGCAGCGGTGTCCTGACCGTCACGGCAACCGGCACCCACTCCGACGCCGATCACGGCTGGGACACCATCACGGTGACCGCGCCAGCCGCACCCACGGTGGCGCTGATCAACAACAACCCGACCGAGATCGCGCGCGATTTGTGCTTCACGTCGGGCGCAGGGCAGGCCGCAGGCATTTCCTGTGGTGATCTCTTTGTGGTCCACCGGATGCCGGCATACCGGACGATGGGAAAGGATCGCTCACTCACCTTGGAATACAACTCCGCAACCGCCACGGGCCTTCTTCTAGTGCCGGTGGTGGTCACCCAGCCGTCTGGGGCGGAGACGCCAAACTCCGTGACGGTTGTGGTCCAGGTGGGCACGGTGAAGGACAGCGCAAGCTTCAGCGGTCCGGCCGGGGGCACTGCCACGCAGATGGTCCTTGGCCGGGGGCTCGGTGGCCTCGCCACGGGCGTCTATGCGGAGTCAATCTCTGTGACGAACGTGTATTCCTCTATCAGCCTCAGCTCCACGACCACCGGGCAGGTGCTGGTGGTCAATCGGGCAGCGAGCCCCTATGGCCGGGGTTGGGCGGTGGACGGTGTAGAGCAACTAATCGTCTCTCAGGTCGGCGGGAACATTCTGTGGGTTGATGGTGACGGCTCGGCGAGGCTCTATGGTAAACTGAACTCAACCACTTGGGTGGCGCCTGCCGCCGCTTTCCGCGACACGATTGTGTACTCGTCTGCCTCCCACACCTATACTCGGTCGCTGGAGCACGGGATTACGGTCGTCTTTGACACGACCGGGCGACAAATTCAGACGTTGAACCGCTTTGGAGCCATGACCATGTTTGCGTACACTACGGTTGCGGGCCAGAGTCGATTGAGCACGATCACGGTACCCACAGACAGCGGGTCCTTGCGTCAATATCACTTCTTCTATAACAGCTCAACGGCCGCACTCGACAGCGTTCGAGATCCTGGTGCCCGCCGGCTCAAGGCAATACTTACCAGCGGTCAATTGACCAGCCTCACGGATCCGGACAACCGAGTTACCGCCTTTGAATACAGTGGGACTCATCTGCGAATGACGCGGCAGGTGTTTTCCCGACCTGACCTTGGAAGTGCGATGACTTTCGGAACCGTCTATATCTACGGCAACAACTCACGGGTGACCCAAGTGAAGGTTCCAGCGGGACTCACTGGGGCTGACACGATCAAAGCAATATTGTTCCCTTGGGATGAACAGGGACTAGCGGCGAGTGTCGGTGCCACTGGCCAGAGCGGTGCCAACTATCCGAGCGATGGGATTGCCACGTCAATCGACGGGCCAATTCCAGGAACAGGCGACCAGCTGCAGGTACACGTCAACTCTTTCGGCGAGCCGACCAAGTCCGTGCTCACTGGCACCGGTGCCGCCACTACCATTACCTACGGTGACAGTGCGCACCCGGCTCTCATAACCCAGGTAACGTCTCCTACCAATCTAGTCGTACAGACGCATTACAATGCCCGCGGAAACGTTGACACCGTGTGGCAGACCTCGCCAGACAGCATAAGCGGTTTGCCTAATCGCCGAAGCACTTGGGCATATACGGATCCAACTGCGCCCGACGAGCCAACGGCTACTAGTAACGTCCTCGGCCGCCAAGCGACGTACACCTACACGGCGCAGGGCGCAGTGTCGCTGGCCACTGACGAGGTAGGCCATCAGAGAGGGTACTTCTACTCTAGCACCGGTCTTGTCGATTCGGTCGTTGACCATTCTGTTCCGGTTTGGATTGACAGTAGCGGTACGGTGGTGACGCGCAACGTTGTCACCAAAATGACATATGACGCACAAGGGAACGTACGGACTGCGACCGCACCGAACGGCGTCACCTCCACAACTTATGCGGACTCGCTCGGGCGAACAATTCTGAGCTGGGATCCGTATAATACTCTGACTCGCGAGACGTATGATGTGATGAATCGAGCGGTGCGTCAGACGGTCTACTCCAACGCCCAGTCCAACCCATATGTTGGTTTGCCGCGAGCCGGGTGCTCTACAGCGGAGTTTGTTTGTGGAGATTCCACTGTCGCGTGGCGCGGGGGATTAATCCCCGATTCGCTGACCACACAATACTTTAACGGGCCTGTAGGGGTCGATTCCGTCTGGGATCCGCGATCAGTTAAGGCAACCTATCGATATGACGCGGCGGGGCGTTTGAGCCAGACTCTGGACGAGAAGAATGTGCCAAGCGTCTCCTATTTGGGTGTGAGTGGCCTCATCGATTCCGTCAAATCGAGATCGTCGCAGGTCGTGCGATATCGGTATGACAGCGTCGGCAGGATCACGTCAACAATTTATCCGTCCCGATTCTGGGCAACGCGTGGCCAGTCCAACGAGATCGACTCCGTAACGACTCCAGGCGACAGTGTGACGGATACGTATGATGTCAGCGGCAATTTGCTCCAAAGCAAGAGCAATCGTGCTAATCGGGGCACGACCACGCGCACATATTTTGCGGACGGTTCTCTCAAGACAAGAGTGGTGACGTACCCAATTCTAGATTCGATCAGCTACGTTTACGACGCGTCAGGCGCCTTGGTACTGAAGTATCATGTCACAGTCGAAGCGAACACAGTGCTCCGAGATACTACGTTTTACAAGTACAATGCGTCCGCCGGCACGCTCGACACCATTGTTGTTAAGTGGATCACACCCCTTGTGCGAACCCAGCGGGTGGCGTTTACGTGGGACGCTCTTGGTCGGCGGTCGAGTATGACGTACCAGACCGGCCACAAGATCACTTATGCCTACGACGCTCTCGGAGTAATGCGCGACCTGCGCTCAGGCGATCTGCCCTGTGGGGCGAACAATCTCTGTTATGAGCGGCATAATTCGCAGGTGGATGCAATTGGACGGATACTGCGAACGAATGAGACCTGTTATGGTGACGAGTCGGCGAGTAGCTATAGCTGCAGCGTAACTCCCAGTGCGCAAATTGACGACAACCGATACTACCGTATCGGATGGCTCTCGACTCAGAAGCTCGGTTTCAAAACGGATTCGTTGGAATACGACGCGTCGGGGAACATCCGCCGCGACATCCAGTATGACGACTCTATGGCGCACCTACTCACGTTTGGGACCGGGAGTAACCGAGTCTCAATCGATTCGCTCCATTGGGTTGGAGGAAACAGTGGCGTCCGGACGTTCGCGTACACCTCCGATGGCGATCGGGAACACGAGGAAGTGTCGATTCCAAGTTCGGATTCACTGGGTGATCGATTTTACTACTACGACGGCCTCGGTCGGACGAGCGGGATTGAGAACTATTCAGAGTACGGCCTTGCCCGCTATCAAGATAGCTGTGATTTCGGACCTGATGGCGAGCAGGCCTGGATGTGCGATGCAGTCAACGGTGTGATTTACGAAGGAGCGAATCCCGTTGCAACCTCCAATGGGATTTGGCATTTCATCGACGGTCCAGGAGTAGATGACCCGGTCTTGGCGTTCGGCGTTTGGCCCAACGACTCTGGCGCGTACGCCAATACTAAGCTCCTTTACTTTGTCACTGATGGTGGAGGGCGCTTGTACGGGTCTGCCGATACCACGGGGTATTTCGATCCAGCGCTTGACGGCAGCTCAGGCTGGGCTGGATGGAAGATGGCTGGTACGGTTACCGCATCGCATTCCTTCAATGCAACTCGATCGAATACGGGGGACTTGGCCGGGGTGTCGTTCTTCCGAAATAGGATATATGATCAACGGACGGGAATGTGGACCCAAGAGGACCCTGCGGGCATGGGTGGCGGGCTCAATCTTTATCAATACAGCGGCAATAACCCTGTGTCCCTTTCGGATCCCTTCGGCACGTCGATCTTCTCCTGGATAAGCGGTATCATCGGCTGGGCGGCGGTCTTCGTTGCCGAGGTGGCCATTCCGGGCGTTGGCTGGGGTGCAGCAGCTATCAAGGCGTCGGAGGCAATCGGCGCAGTCGCGGCTGGATCGGCAGCTGCGGCGGGCGTCGAAAGTATTGTCGGTGAGGAACATTTCTCAGACGCATTCGACCGCGACTTTGGCATCTCGGCAGCGGTACTTGCCGGAGACGTCGGAGTGGCAGAGGCTTTTGGTGGAGGGGTGAGTTCAGCGGGGGCGAACAGCATTTTTCAAGGATTCGTACACTCTCGGAACCCGATTCACATCCTCAAGTGGACCATAGCGAAGAATGGAGGTGGGATCACCTTCGGTTCGGCCTCTCTGTTGGGCGGCCTATCGAATGGCTCGAGCGGCCTCGAAGATCTTGCCACCCATGAATTAGGCCACACCTTCCAGTTCATCGGGTTGTCTGCATTTGGGAATCCATGGCCGACGTACTTGGCATTAGCGGCGCCAGGAGTGATTTGGCATTCCAATCCGTGGGAGCGATTGGCTACATTTCTCGGTGGCCAATACCCTGGGAGGTCTAGTGCATGGAAATTCTAGCCGGTTGGCGTCGTAGCACGCGGATGCGTGGAGGAGGACGCGTTTGGTTCGTCCTTTTGGGGCTCGCGACTACGGGCTTCACGTCGCACTGCTATCAGCCGACGTTCATTGACTATCAGTTTCGGCTCTCTGGACGTGGGCTGAATGGGTTTACGCTACCTGACACGGCCAGCGAGGGACGACTGACCCTTTCTGCCGCTAGTCCGCTCAACTGGGCGCGTTGTCCTGCATATAGGGCGTACGATCTAGTGCTGCATCGCTCCGGCTATGACGACCTTGGCCAAGGTAGTGTGTACATCGGACTTGATCACCGCTCCCCGGCGATGCTTCACGTGGTGACATACGTCGATTCTGCGGATACACAGCCAATGGCCATTTGGGCGACGAAGGCGGCTCAGCTGATTACCAAGGCCTCGATGGTCCACGCGATTGTTCCACCTGACTCCGCCTTAGTAATTGGTAAGATCCAGAAATTTAAGGAATGGTGTAGGCAAGCCGAGGCCGGCAATTGATCGAGGATGGCTTGCGTGGACTCTGGCTGGTGCTTCGCTACGATCGACCTGTCCCCCGAAAACGACGGCAGATCACAAGCAGGACCGGCCGCTGCTCGTCCCAATCCCCTCTCTCCCGCAGGGAGAGGGGGCAGGAGGGTGAGGGTCACGAGTAGGGCGCTGGAGGCGAGAGGTTCGTGGGCAACGGCCGACCTCGATTCCAAGCGGGGTAGGTCCCTCGGTCGCCGTGCTGCGCACGTCTCCCTCGGGAAGGTGCTGGTGAAGCTGCGCGCGGTTCTCTCGGGAAGGTGCCGGTGAAGATGAAGACCCCGCTCCCGATCAGGTCATAGCTAAAATTGAACTCCCACGGTCAGCTCTCCGTTCATCGCACCGATTCCAGCCACAGCCTACTCACCGCTCGTGACGCTACGCTATCTCGACCGAATGGAACGACCCACCGCGCGCCGACGCGATGGAGGGTCAGGAAGTCGTCAAAGTGCGGGCTCAACGGGTTCCCCGATTCTCCCATCGGGATGGTCATCGAAAAGTCGTCGGGGTGGGCCCAGTCGAGCACGAAGCGCATACTGGGCCCGACGATGACGCGGAACATCCCCGTGCTTGCGTCATAGGCGCGGTAGCTCGCGTCGAGCGTGGTGGGATCGCCACCGATCGGGTACGGCCCCCTGGTCAGGTGCAGCCAGCGGTCGAGTAGCGACACTACCGCCAGCGGATGCCGCACGGTGAGCGTCTGCACCTGACCCAGGGTGCGGCCCTGCGCTTGGTCGATGGCGCGCCCGATGGCCCGTGCCGAGATGTCGGCGGCATCCTCGACCTCTCTGGTCCGGTGATCGTCGATGATACCCTGCACGTTGCCGGTGATGACGCCATCGACCAGCGGCTCCCCTTCCTGCCATCGCGATCCCAGCTCGTCCTCGAAGAGCTCGCGGGTAAGATCCCTCCGCCAGTAGGCGTAGAGCGCCGCGAGGGTGTCGTTCGCCGTCGATTCGCCGTCCCAGCCACGGATTCTGGCAGCAAGCTCCGGATGGCCTGCCTTCTCCGCACCGCTCGCCATCAGCGCGCGAAAGCGCAACGCACCGACAGACACCACGTCGCCCTGCATCCGCTGCACATCCGCCGCGGCCCATCGGTCCTTTCCTGACAAGAGCGCCGCCGCCCGCACGATCCGGTAATCGTCATAGAACCCCGGCAACTTGTAGGGCCACTCTGCCGAGACCGCCTGGTTGTTGCAGGTGGCGATCCACCCCGCCACGGGGTCATATGCCCAGGGCGTGTCATCGAGCGCCCTGTACCCGCGCCACCCGGCGTTCGGGTCGGCGGCATCGTGCAGTACGAAGGCATTGGCGGTATCGCGGATGGGGATCGGTGTGCCGAGCTGGTAGCCGATGTGGCCGTGGATGTCGCTGTAGGTCCAGTTGACGCTGAGCGCGGCGAAACCGGTCACGGCGCGCCGGAAAGTGCCGAAATCGGTGGCCCGCATCAGCGAATCGCCGTGGGCCAGGAGTGACGCAGCGGAAAAGTCGAACCCCGCCCAATGCACCGACACCCCGGAGTCTCCTCGGCGCTCGGTCACGACACCCCGCGGCGTCTCGAGCACCTGGAGCACCCGTGGCGCCCTCTCTCCCTTGACGAAGATCGATTCCGGGATGACCCGCACCGGCGCCCACCCCGTCGGTGTCCGGACCCGGAGCGTGTCGCCCGCGGCAAAGTGCTCCCGATATTCGTCCAGCAGATCGACGGGCGCCACGGTAAAGGCCCAGGCAATGGCCCCATTGTGGCCCATTGCAACGAAGGGGAGACCCGGCGCCGTGACACCGACGACATCGAGTCCATCCTTGGCGTGAAGCCCCGCGATGTACCAGAGCCCCGGCGCCTGGTCGGTCTGCAAATGCGGGTCGGATTCGTGGAGCGCCGCACCGCTCACGGAGCGAGCCGGCGCAATGACCCACGAGTTCGACGCCAACGCCATCCCATAGCGATCCGCCCCCGCAGCGACCTTTCGATCCGGTACGGTCGCCGGCGACCACTCGTCATATGCACCGACGAGCTTCCCGGCGCTCGGCCCCAGCCTGGTGAGCAGGTCCCGATACTCGGCGTTCTTGTCCATCAACGCACTCGCAAACCAGGTCTGGTAGATCGCGACGGCCGCGACATCGTCGAGGGTCCACGGCGACGGATGCGTCCGCAGCAGCACGAACTCCGGCGGAAGCACCGGCGCGTGTCCTATCCACGCATTGATCCCGGCGACGTAGCGCTCGAGCATCCTGCGCGTGGCGGAGTCGAGCTCCCGCGCGTCCCGCCGTCCCTGACGGGCAAATCCCATCCGACGTGCGATGGTATCGAGTGGCAGCGCCTTGGCTCCGAAGAGTTCCGCCACCCGTCCTTCGGCCACCCGACGGATCAACTCCATCTGGAAGAGCCGCTCGGAGGCGTGGAGCCAGCCGAGTGCCTCGATCGCGTCGCCGCTGGTGGAGGCCCAGACCTGGGGGATCCCCTTGGAGTCGAAGGTGACCTCGACCGGCGCACTCAGGTCGGGGAGGAGCGTGGTGCCCCTCTCCCGAGCGACAGACCGAGCCAGCCAGGCGCGCCCGCCGAACCAGGCGCCGACGGCGATGATGATGAGGGTGGCGGCGACCCCGAGCAGGGCGCGGCGGATCATTCGTAGAAGGCGTCGAGGTCGGCGGCTGCGAGCTCGCTGAGGAAGGTGCCGATGCGGGCCGCCACCGCGGCAAAGTAGGCGGCGCCCTTGGCGGCGGTCGCCGCGCGCGGATCGCCGACGCCGGTGTCGTCCGTCACCTCGGTCCACCGCCGCGGCGCCCAGACCCAGCCCTCCCGGAGGCCCGCCACCTTGAACCGGCGCGCCCTCCCGGGGCCGGCGGTCGCAAGGGGCCGCACCAGGTCGGGGTTGAGGTGCATCGTCACGCTGGTCTCGCTCTCGCCGGCGTGGTCTCCCGGTACGTCGAAGTAGGAGGTCGGATCCACCGCGGCATACCAGTTGAGGGTGCAGATGAAGAGAGGGAGCTCCCCTTGCAGCTCCCGGATCATCTGCTTGAAATCATTGGCGCCGTGGCCGTTGATGATGACGAGCTTGCCGATCCCGGCGCGATGCACCGACTCCGCGATGTCGCGCAACAAGGCGAGCTGCGTGCTGGGTGTGGCGTTGAGACAGAGGGGGATGTCGCGCTGGCCGGTGTGGACGCCGAAGGGGACCGTGGGGAGGACGATGGCCCGGGCGCCGCGAGACCAGGCCAGGCGCGCCGCTTCGGCCGCCACCGCACCCGACTCGATCGTGTCGGTGCCGTAGGGGAGGTGGCGGTTGTGCGCTTCGGTGGCGCCCCAGGGGAGGATGGCCACGCGATACGCCGCGTCCTGGACCTCGGCCCAGGTGGATTCCTCGAGGAGCCAGGGGCGGGGCGGGGGCGGCGTCATCTCAGCTCACGCCTTGGCCACGGTCAGGAGCATCTCGCTTTCGCGGATGGCGCGGACGTCGTGGGTCACCCCGGCGGCGAGCGTGAGCATCGTCCCGGCGGGGAGGGGGTGCTCCGTACCGTCGGCGGTGACCCGCAAGTCACCCGCCAGGGTCTGGATGGTCACGACCCCGTTGGCGCGGTGCGCCTTGAGCTCCGCGCCGGCATCGAAGACGAACAGCACCGTGGCGACGCCCCCCTGGCGGGCCAGCGTGATCTGTCGGTGGCCGTCCACGGCTGCGTGCGGTTCCTGACGAAGGCCTTCGGCTGCGCGCTTGAGGTCCACCAGTTGCGCGGCGGAGGCCAGCCGATCGTGAGGGTGGGGTCGCAGACGGTCGTCGACACTCATTGTGCTGCCTCCGGGATCGGAGCGAAGGGGTGAGAACTGCCGGACTCGGAGGATAGCGGTCGGGCAGGGACGCGCCAATGTGGATGCGAACGATTCGGTCCGCAGGTGCCCGTCACTGATAGTCGATCTTGATGTCAGGCCCCCCTTCCGAGGGGGAATGGTTCGGGACCATCGTCGCGGTCATCCACGATCGAAGCGGCTTCCCGTCCTGGTCTCGTGCCGGGCGATACCGGAGGTGTCGGAGCTGATCCTCGAGGACCGAGATATGGCGCGAATCGTGGCCCCGCACCACTCGATAGGTCCGGGGATCGGTGAAGCCCGAGGTATCCACGACGTACCGGACGACGATCGTGTCTTGCACGGTCCAGGGTATGATCGTCGGCGTTGCCATCACCACAAGGGTCGGTCCGGGGCGGAGCATGTAGGCTTCGGGCAGGCCGGCGGTGTCCGCCACGGCCAGAGGGGCACTGAACGGCCCGTGCGGGGCGCAGGCCGCCGCGGCGGCGATCCACAGAGCGGCGAGGACGGTGAAGGTCTTGGTCATTCGATCGAGGGTTGGGGAATACAATGATTGGTGATCCTCGGCCTGGATTCGGGATTAGCCCCTGTGACTTGCGACCTGCGACCTGCGACCTGCGACCTGTGACCTGTGACCCGCGACCTTTCAATCTGCCGCCCACCCGCATCCCCCGCCAGTCAGTGTGTTACTCCCCGTTCGGCGTACACGGTCCGGATGTGGGGCCGGAGTCGCGGCAGCGCAAGCGCGAAGATGCCGGCCCCCGCCACGCACGCGACACCGCCGAGGAGGATGGTCTCCGGCGCCCCGATCCGATCGGCCACCACGCCACCGATGAGGCTTCCGATCGGCGCGGTGCCGAGGAACGACATCGCGAAGAACGCCATCACCCGGCCGCGGAGCCGCT
>DASSGV010000045.1:0-18602 GCA_035693225.1 Gemmatimonadales bacterium
CCACATCGGAGCGGCCCACGCACACCACGGACAGGGAGGGATTCGACCCGGAGGCGCGAAGCGCCGGAGGGGGGCGAGACGGCGCAGCCGTCGCAGCCCAACCCTCGAACGAGGAGAGCCGCCCCACATCGGAGCGGCCCACGCATACCACGGACAGGGAGGGATTCGACCCGGAGGCGCGAAGCGCCGGAGGGGGGCGAGACGGCGCAGCCGTCGCAGCCCAACCCTCGAACGAGGAGAACTGCCCCACATCGGAGCGGCCCACGCACACCACGGACAGGGAGGGATTCGAACCCTCGATACCGTTGCCGGTATACCGGTTTTCGAGACCGGCTCCTTCAGCCACTCGGACACCTGTCCCACTCACCATCACTCGGGCACCTGCCCAACGGGGGTGCAAATTAGTCGGGGCCTGCGCCCGGTGCCACCGCCACACCGCGCCGCTCGGGGCCGCCAGAGATGGACCGGGACAACGGGGTGGCCGCAGGCCACCCCCTACGTCGTTGATCGGATGGCCCAAGGTCGCTGGGCGTGATCCCCTTCTCGGGGCCTGCGCCTCGTGCCACCGCCCACATCGCGTCGCTCGGGGCTGCCAAACGTAGACCTGAACAATGGGGTGGCCGCAGGCCACCCCCTACACCGTTGATCGAATGGCCCCAGGTCGCTGGGCGTGATCCCGTTCACGGCCTCAGCCCCGCTTGGCGCGAAAGAACCCCTTCAACAGCTCGCCGCATTCATCACCCATGATCCCGGACACCACCTCAGGACGGTGATTCAGGTGCGGATCGCGGAGGAGGTCGTGGACCGACCCGGCCATCCCGGCCCGGGCGTCCCAGGCGCCGAAGACCACGCGCCGGAGCCGAGCCAGGACGATGGTGCCGGCGCACTGGGCGCAGGGCTCCAGGGTCACATAGAGCGTGGCCTCCAGCAGCCGATCTGCGTGCCCGTGCTTCACTGCGTGCTGGACGGCCAGGAGTTCGGCGTGGGCCGTCGGATCGTTACGGTGGATGGTCTCGTTGTGCGCTTCCGCGAGGGTCTCCCCTTCGTGGATGATGACGGCGCCCACCGGCACTTCGTCCCGCACGGCGGCGGCCCGGGCCAACCGGAGCGCCGCCGCCATTCCTGCGAGGTCACCCGGTGAGGGGGCCGACCTACGCACTCGCCGCCCCCGCCTGCCGGGTGAAGGCCAGCTCCTTGCCCTTGACCCCCACCTTGATGGTGTCGCCCGGATGGTAGCTGTCTTCCAGCACCGCCAGCGCGAGCGGATTCTGGAGGCGCTGCTGCACCACCCGCTTGAGGGGCCGAGCCCCGTACACCGGATCGTAGCCTTCGGCGGCAATGAACGCCTTGGCCTCCGGCGAGAGGACGATCGTGAGTTGTCGCGCCGCCAGGAGGCGGGCGAGCTTCTCCAGTTGCAGGTCGACGATCTTGCCGATCTCCGCCCGGTCGAGCGGATGGAAGACAATGACCTCGTCCACCCGGTTCAGGAACTCGGGCCGGAAATGCTGGCGGAGCTCATCGCGCACCGAGCGCTCGACGAGGCCCCACGCCGCCGGCTCAACATCGGCGCCGGCCTCGACGATCAGGTGGCTGCCGAGGTTGCTGGTCATGATGATGACGGTGTTCCGGAAGTCCACCGCCCGCCCCTGGCTGTCGGTCAACCGACCATCGTCAAGGATCTGCAGGAGGATGTTGAAGACATCGGGATGCGCCTTCTCGATCTCGTCGAAGAGCACCACACTGTAGGGCCGGCGGCGGATGGCCTCGGTCAGCTGCCCCCCCTCCTCGTAGCCCACATAGCCCGGCGGGGCACCGATCATCCGGGCCACGGCGTGCTTTTCCATATACTCCGACATATCGAGCCGGACCAGTGCCCGCTCATCGTCGAAGAGGAACTCCGCCAGCGCCCGCGCCGTCTCGGTCTTCCCGACCCCCGTCGGCCCGAGGAAAATGAACGATCCGGTGGGCCGGTTGGGATCCTGCAGCCCGGCACGGCTCCGCCGCACGGCGTTGGCCACCGCGGTCACCGCCGCTCCCTGCCCTACCACCCGCCGGCCCAGCTCGTCTTCCAGTTTGGTGAGCCGTGCGCGGTCCGACTCCAGCATCTTCGACACCGGGATCCCGGTCCACTTGGCCACGATCTCGGCGATATCCTCCTCGTCGACCTCCTCCTTGAGATACTTGGCGTTCTTCTGGATATCCTGCAGCCGCTGCTCCCCATCGGCCAGGTCCTTCTCGAGTGCAGGGATGCGGCCATAGCGGAGCTCGGCCGCCTTCTGCAGGTCGCCGGAGCGGGTGGCCTGGTCGACCTGGGTGCGGAGCCCTTCAAGCTCCTCCTTCTTCTGGCGCATCCCCTGGATGGCCGACTTCTCCGCCTGCCACTGCGCCTTCATCCCCCCCGACTTCTCGCCGAGCTGGGCCAGCTCGCGCTCGAGTGCGTCGCGGCGGGCCTTGGCCGAGCGGTCCTTTTCGTTGAGGAGGGCCTGGCGCTCGATCTCCAACTGCACGATGCGGCGCTCCACCTCGTCGATCTCCTGCGGGAGCGAATCGATCTCGATGCGCAGCCGACTGGCCGCCTCGTCCACCAGGTCGATGGCCTTGTCGGGCAGGAAACGATCGCCGATGTAGCGGTCGGAGAGGGTGGCCGCGGCCACCAGGGCGTCATCGGTGATCCGCACCCCGTGGTGCACCTCGTAGCGCTCCTTGAGCCCACGCAGGATGGCAATGGTGTCCTGGACGTTGGGCTCGCCCACGAGCACCGGCTGGAACCGGCGCTCCAGCGCGGGGTCCTTTTCGATGTGCTGCCGGTACTCATCAAGGGTCGTGGCGCCTACGACGTGGAGTTCGCCCCGGGCCAGCGCCGGCTTGAGCATATTGCCGGCATCGACCGCGCCCTCGGCCTTCCCCGCGCCGACGAGGGTGTGGAGTTCGTCGATGAAGACGACGTATCGCCCCGCCGCCTCGGTCAGTTCCTTGAGCACCGCCTTCAGGCGTTCCTCGAACTCGCCGCGGTACTTGGCCCCCGCCAGCAGCTGGCCGATATCCAACGCGACGATCTCGCGGTTGCGGAGCGATTCGGGCACATCGCCCTGCACGATCCGCTGCGCGAGCCCTTCCACGATGGCCGTCTTCCCCACTCCCGGTTCGCCGATCAGTACCGGATTGTTCTTGGTGCGGCGGGAGAGGACCTGCATCACCCGGCGGACCTCTTCGTCCCGGCCGATGACCGGATCGAGCTTTCCGGCCCGCGCCTGCTCGGTGAGATTCCGGGTAAAGCGCTCCAGCGCCTGATACTTCTCCTCCGGCGCCTGGTCGGTGACGCGATGGGACCCTCGGATCCCTTCCAGCGCCGAGCGCAGGTCCGCGACCGATACCCCAGCGGCGCTCAGCAGCGCCCGCGCCGCGGTCCCCTTCTCCTCCATCAGGCCGATGAGCAGGTGCTCGGTGGACACGAAGGCGTCGCCGAGCGTCTTGGCCTCACGCTCCGCCCGGTCGAAGGCCCCATTCACCTCGCGGCTCAGCGACGGGTCACCGGCCTCGCCGCTCTGGGTGGGAAATCGAGAGATCTCGCGCTCCACCTGCCCGGAGAGCTCGGCGACGTTGACGCCTGCCTTCTGCAGGAGGGGGCGGATCACGCCATCGGGCTGGGCCAGGAGCGCCGCGAGGAGGTGGGCGTCGTTCGCCACCGGGTTCCCGCGGGTGCGCGCGTCGGCGAGCGCATCACGATACGCTTCCTGGGCCTTCACGGTGAGACGATCGGGACGGACCACTTTGCCTCCAGAGATCATTAGAAATACACGCACGCACCAGCTGGCGCACCGGGTGGGTGCCATTGGCACAATTGTGATGACTGACCTGGGCGACCGTCGTCGATCCCTGGGCAAGCGGCGTACCGACATTCCCTGCCGGATTGACAGGCCCACAATATGATGAAGGCGGCCGGTGGCCGCCTTCATTCTCCTTCGGAGCCTTTTGCCTTCCGTCCCGGCGGCGCCCGGACGATCATCTTCCTGGTGAACCGCACCCCGTTGACCGTCAACTGACTGTAGTAGATCCCGGGGGTCGGCTCCGCGCTGCCGCCGATCATCCGTCCATCCCAGAGCGCCACGTGATCCCCGCAGGGAATGTGGATGGCATCGAGCACCTGACCGTTGGAACTCTGGAGCACCGGGATTGCGACCACCTGCACGAGCACGTTGTACACCTTCAGGCTGACGAGGGGTTGGTGTCCGTTGGCACACTCCGATGAGGCGATGGAGAACGGGATGAGGGTCGCGGGATAGAAGGGGTTGGGCGAATTCTCCTGTAATTGGGCCACCGGCGGAGGCGGCCGTGTCTGACCCCGCAGTGGCGGGCCGGAGGCCATCACCAATCCGAAGAGTACCGTCGCGATCGACCGCTTGCG
This sequence comes from Gemmatimonadales bacterium, assembly GCA_035693225.1. GTDB lineage: Bacteria > Gemmatimonadota > Gemmatimonadetes > Gemmatimonadales > GWC2-71-9 > CAMLHU01. Next base: position 4,406 of record DASSGV010000045.1, read on the forward strand.
CATCAAGTCTCCCCGGGGGCTGGAACGGTGCGTTCGGGGAAAAGTCCCCGGCTCCCGGGAGCGTGTCAAGCTCGCTGGACCCGCACCACACGGACGTCGCCACGCCGCTCGGTGATGCCCCTGGCATCGGCCCACTCAAGGAGCGGGATCAGGTACTTCCGGGAGAGGCCGGTGCGGGCTCGAAGGTCGCCCACGGCGATGGGGCCCTTGGCGCCCAGCTCCTCCAGGACGAGGCGAAAGGCGTCGAGCGCCGCAGATCCGACGAACCATCCGCGCGTCACCGCCTGCACCCGCCCATCCCGCTCCGCCACCCGCAGCGCCGTTCCCACGTCGGTGCGTCCGGTGTCCTGTTCGAGCTTCGCCACGTCTGGCGCTGCCAGCCCACCAGCCAGCACCCGTGCCACCAGCGCCGTCAGTTCCGACTCCCCACCGGGGACGGCGGGTCGGAAGTCGGGGCGTCGGACCACTCCACCCTCCGCCACCAGCCGTCCCGCCTTCACCTCCGCTTCCATTGCCGCCTCGACCAGCCAATCGGGGGCTCGGCTCCCCGCCCGGAGCGTCTCCAGCGATGCCCCGGTCGCGGTCGGTTCGCGAGAGTGTCGGGCGTCGACCGCAGCCCCGATCTCGCGCTGCAGGGCGAGCAACCGATCGGTCGCGACGAGATATCCGCCGATCCGCCGGATCCCGACAAGCCCCTTGATCGCCTTGTCCACTGACGCTGCTGGAATGCCGGCCAACAACGGCAGTTCGGAGATCGATACCCCGGTCGGGCGGCGGCGGACGAGCGCCCCGATCCGCTCGACCAGGTCGGTCGCACCGGTGAAGTCGGCCGCGCGGCTCCGCAGTGGTGGTGCCGGATCGAGCACCACGCCGCCGCCGATGGTGACCACGGGACTGAACGACCGCAGCACCAGCCGATCGCCGCCGCGAGCGAGGATCGGTGTCTCCAACACCAGACGCACCACGCCGCGCTCACCGGGAGCGATGGGCGTCGTCGTGCCGATCCGGGCCATCGCTTCGGCGGTCCCCAGGTGGACGCGAACACGGCTCCGCGCCAGCAGCGGGTGCGGCGCCGTCGGCTGCAAGGCGATCGACACATCGAGGGACGATGTCGTGCACCAGGCAAGCTCGTCGGTCACGATCCAGCTTCCCCGCCCGACCGCCTCGCGGGGGACGCCGGAAATGCCGAGGGCGACGCGCGCGCCGGCCCGGCTCTCGGAGACCGGCGACCCGTACATCTCGATCGAGCGGATCCGCCCCGCGACGTCGGCGGGCAGCACCCGCACCGTGGCTCCGATCCGCACGGTACCGGACCACGCCGTTCCGGTGACCACCGTGCCGACCCCTGCGACGGAGAACGCCCGATCGACCGGCAACCGGAACGCATCCACCGCAGGCGTCCCGACCGGCAGGTTCGCCAGCCGTTGGCGGAGCGCAGCGACCCCCTCTCCGGTCCGGGTGGAAACGACCGCCGGCTCGCCGAACCGCACGGAGGACCGGCCCAGCTGCTGGTGCAGCTCCGCGATCCGCGCGTCGCGCAGGGTGTCGTCCACGAGGTCGATCTTGGTGAGGACGGGAATGCCGGCGGGAACGCCGAGCGCTTCCAGGACCGCCAGGTGCTCGAGCGTTTGCGGTTGGATCCCGGCGTCCGCCGCGACGACCAACAGCACCAGTTGCACCCCGGACGCTCCGGCGATCATCGTCCGGACCAGGTCTTCGTGGCCCGGCACGTCGACCACGCCCGCGATCGTCCCCGGTCCCAGGGTGAGCGGCGCGAAGTTGAGGTCGATGGTGATGCCCCGGCGGCGTTCCTCGGCCAATCGGTCGACCGTCCGGCCGGTCAGCGCCTCGACGAGCGCAGACTTCCCGTGGTCGATGTGGCCGGCGGTCCCGATGATCACTGCCGGGTCCAGCGCCGCTCAAGCCAGAAGTCGAGCGCCGGCAGCGGCGTCCCTTCGCCCAGGTGTTCACGGACCCAGCGTGCCACCAGCCGGCGGTGGGCGGCCACGTGCCGAGCATCGAGGTCCGGCAGCTCGTGTCCGGAGATCGCCAACTGCCGCAATTCGTCCAGATCGCCGGTCTTGAGTTCCGTCGCGGAGCGTCCCGGGGCGCATCCGGCGCAGAGGGCGCCCCCTTCCCGGAAGCTGAACCCGACCGTGGCCCCCTGGAGCGGGGCGCCGTCCCGCGCGCAGGCGTCAAGCGCCGGAGCAAAGCCGAGCGAGCCTACCAGCCCCCAGAGGACGCGGATCGGGAGAACGCCCAGGGCCACCGACGGGGCGATCTCGATCGCATCGAGCCCCTGCCGGAACAGATCGAATGACTCGGGATGTGGCGCCGGCGGCGCACACCGGAGCATCACCTCGGCCAGCGCGTTGGCCGCCGCATAGCGATCGAGGTCGGTGGCGAGGCCGGTGCGGATGTGCTGCGCGTCGAACGCCGCGAGGGTGTGGAGCTCCCGGCCTTCCTTGACCAGCAGCTGTGCCTGCCCTTCGCTCAGGAGCTGGAGCGCCGCGCCGAACCGGGAGCGAGGGCGGAGCGCTCCCTTGGCGATGGCGCTCTGGACCCCGAGGTCGCGGGTCGCGAGGCGCACCACCTTGGAGGTCTCGCTGTAGCGCACCGCGGCGAGCACGATGGCCGGCGTGGCGACGGCGGCGGTCACGGCGCCGGCGGGATCGCCGAAAAGAGCGCCCCGACGCTGCACTCCCCGAGGCTCACCGAATCGCCGACGGTCAGGTCGGGCCGGATGACGTGAGCCCATCCCGGCGCGCCGCCGGAGCACGGCCCCGAACTCACGGCGTACACCAACCCGTTGCCGTCGGCCGCCACGGTCGAGTTCGACGGGATCGCGATCCCCGATCCGCTGCCCCGGACCACCGAGCGGGTGTCGGTGGCGACGGTCATCACTCCTTCCGAGTATGAGGCGACGAAGAGCGTGTTGCCGCTGGCGGCCACCGGCCCCGGCGAGTTGCCGAAGCCGCTCAGTCCGCCCAGCTCGTCGCGCCCCACCGGATCGACGATCGAGAGCCACCCTTCTCCGGAGCCGAAGGCCCCCGAGTTCATCACGTACAGGAGTCCGTCGGCCCCGACGGATGCGAACTGGGCGTTGCCGGGGCCCGTGAGCCCGATCGAGTCCTTGACGGTATTGGTGACGGGGTCGATCACGGTGATCCAGCTCGGCCCGGCCGGAGCGTACGTGGAATCGAGGTTCCCGTTCAACACGAAGATCTTGCCGCGGGTAAAGGTGATGAATTGCGGATAGACCCCGACCTTGACGCTCGCGGTATCTCCGTTGCGATAGTTGACCCTGGTGACCGAGTTGATGTTCGGGTTCCCGACGTAGGCGATCGAATCATCGACGATGGCGACCCCCGTGGCCCCGGAATTGTTCGGGAGTGCCACGTGGGACACCGACCCGGTCGACAGGTTGACGACCGCCACGGAGTTGTCGGAGCCGAGGGGTACCAGCGCGATGCCGTTGCGGGCGTCGAGGCCGATGGGAGTGGCGCTGGTGCCGCCCAGAGGAATGGCGACGCCGGTCCCCGGCGTGTTCACCGGCACGACGCTCAAGGTGTTCGCGGTGCTGTTGACCGCGAGCAGGACCTCGGTGTCTGCCGGCAGCGGGGCCGTCGTGTCGGCGCAGGCCGCGAGCAGGATCAGGACAAACGGGAGGAAGCGGAAAGTGGGTCGCATCAGGAAGCGCCGTAGGTAAGGGTAACGAGCACACTGCGCCCGGGCAGCGGCATCCCGGCGACGTACTCCGGGCGCCGATCGGTCAGGTCACGCACATCGAGCCGGGCCACGAGCGCCCGCCCCAGCCGCCGCTCGACACCGGCGTCGACCAGGCCGATGGCGGGGAGGTTCCAGTCGCCATTGTCATACTGCGGCCGAGGCCCCAGTCGACGCCACCCGACGTTCATCCGCCACCGGCCGGTGGTCCATGCGGCGGCGGCATGTTCGGTGTCCCGGGGACGATACGCCACCGGGAAATGTGGCGCCGCGGAGAAGTTGATGAAACTGAGGGCCACCCCTCCGGTGAATGTCCACGCCGTGCCGGGCCGGAGCTCAAGCTCGAGTTCACCGCCGCGCCGCACCACATCCACGTTCTGGGGACTCCAGACGAAGTTGGGACCGGCCGACCACACGACAAGATCGTGCACCCGCCCGGCATAGCCCCGGAGCGACAGCGTACCCGGGATCCCCAGCAGGCGTCCGCCCTGGCGCACATCCCCGGTCAGTTCGAAGGCGACCCGCTCGGGGCGGAGCCCCGGATTGAGCGCCACGCCGACCCCTTCGCGGAAGAGCAGGTCGAAAGGAACCGGCGGCGTGATCCCGTTGCCCACCCCCAGCGACACGACGGTCCGATCCCGGCGCCACTCGGCGTCGAGACGTCCGGTGATGGCCGCGCCCCGCCATCCTGACCAATGATCGGCCCGTAGCACGGGTGAAATGCTCCACTCCCCGTGACCGAGATCGGTGCCGAGATGTACGCCACCGCGCGCAAAGTCGGCCCCCGGCTGCACGCCGTTGCCGGAGAACCCATCGTACCGCCCGTCGGCGCCGACGGTCACCTCTCCCGACCAGGAGCCGAGCTCTGCCGGCCGACGCAGAGTTGCCGCAACGCTCCCGCCGGCGCTGCGAGTGGTGTCGTCGTATGCGATGCCGCGCGGCGGAGCGCTGGGGTCCCAGGAACGGGCGCTCACGGCGTCTCCCGTGACGGACCAGGAGAAGGCTCCATCGTGCCCCAGTACCACGACCGCCGATCGATCGGTGCCCTGCCCGGTGCTCGAGGGATTGGTCACGTTGCCGGGCAGCCCGCGATCGGCCCCGGAGATCCGGAGCGTGGCGTCGACCGAGCCCCGCGCCCGGAGCGATGCTTCCCACGTGGTCCCACCGGCATTGACCCGGAACGCCGGCGCCCCTGATCGATCGGCCGCCGGATAGTCGTCGGGAAGCTCGGTCACCCCCGCCGAGAGGTCGAGACCGAGGACAGTTGCCGTGCCGCGAGCGTTCCAGGTACCGAAGCTTCCGATCCCGCTGGTCAGCGACGGGGCGGCGTCGGAACGGGTAGCGATCTCGATGACCCCGGCGATGGCCCGGCCACCCACACGTGCCGTCTGCGTGCCGGGCAGGAGCTCCACCCGGTCCACCTCGTTGACCGGGATGCGGGAGAGGTCGGCCCGTCCGGTGAGCGGATCGTTGATGGTGATCCCGTCGAGGAGCACCAACACCTCTTCCGGGGCGCTCCCGCGCACCTGGGGCACGGCGGTGGCGCCGCCGGTCCGCCGCACCGACACGCCCGCCCAGCCGTCGAGTGCGGTGCCGAGATCCATCCCCCGAAGGGCGAGCTGGGCGCCGTCGATGATCGCAGCCCCGGCCGGAGCGCCGCGGATCGAGAGCGGGGCGATATAGATCGCGGCGGCATGAAGGGGCACGACGATCCGACGCTCCAGGCCCGGCGTGATCTCGATGCTGGAGGTGTCAGGGCGGAAGCCGATCCGGCGCACGACCACGACCTGGCGACCCGGGGACACCGTACCGAAGCGGAAGTTCCCCTGATCATCGGTGCGCACCGCCAGATCGGCGAGCCGCACCTCGGCACCGGCCATCGCGGCGCCGGTCGCGGCATCGACGACCTGGCCGGCAAGCGAAGCAGGCTGCTGGCCCGCGAGCGGGCGCCCGAGGAGCGCGCCCACCGCCGCAAGCATGAGCAGGGTGAACGACTTCATCGTCCGCTCCGACCCTGACGGAGGGGCAGCACCTGCGGTCGCCCGTCCGGAGCCACCGATACGCTCACCGGCCAGCCGAACACGTCACCAAGAATGTCGGGTCGGAGCACGTCGCCGGCGGCGCCGTGGGCGGCGATGCGGCCCGTGCTCAGCAGCACGAGGCTCGTCGCGAACCGCGCCGCCACGTTCAGGTGATGACTCACGACGAGCGCGCCGATCCCCGCGGCCACGAGATCGCTGATCAGTTCGAACTGCTGCATCTCGTGCCCGATGTCGAGCGCGGCACTCGGTTCATCGAGCACCAGGAGCCCGGGCCCCTGCGCCAGGGCGCGAGCCATCCGGACCCGCTGCCACTCGCCCCCGGACAGGGTGTCGACGGGCCGCTGCCGGAATTCCCAGACGTCACATCGCTCCAACGCCTGCCGGACGACGGCGTGGTCCTCAGGTCGCGGCGTTTCCAGCGGACCGAGCCGGGCGTAACGACCCATCATCACCGCCTCGGCCACCCGGATGGGGAACGGGGTCTCTTCCCGTTGGGCCACCACGCCCACCGCGCGGGCGAGCGCGCGACGGTCCCACTCGCGGATGGAAACGCCATCGAGCAGGACCGTCCCGCCGACCGGCGGGATGGTGCCGAGGAGCGCGCGTGTGAGCGATGTCTTGCCACTCCCATTCGGGCCGACCACCGCCACCAGTTCTCCCGCGGCCACGCGGATGTCGACGGCATCGAGGACGAGCCGCGCGCTCCCGGGATACCGGGCGGAGACGCCCCGCGCTTCGAGGATCACGCCAAGCTCCGTCGCAACAGGATCGCGAAGAGCGGCACACCCACCAGCGCCGTCACCACACCGACCGGCAACTCCACCGGTGCCAGTACCGTGCGGGCGAGCACGTCGGAGAGCACCAGCATCGCGCCACCCAGGATGAACGCCGCCGGGAGGAGCCCCCGATGGAGCGGGCCGCGCGCCAGCCGAACGATGTGCGGCACCACCAGCCCCACGAACCCGATCATCCCCGAGACCGCCACGGCGGCCGCGGTCAGGAGCGCGGTGGCCACCACCACCTGGCGCTTCACCGGTTCGACGTCGGCGCCGAGATGGCCGGCGGACTCTTCCCCGAGGGAGAGCAGGTCAAGATCGCGCGCGCGGCGGGCGAGGAGGAGGAGCGGCAGCACGGCGTACGCGGCCATCACCGCCACCGAACGCCAGGAGGCCCGGCCGAGCCCGCCCAGGAGCCAGAGGAAGGCGTCGCGCAACTGCTCGGCCGGCGAGAGCACGATGATGGCCGTCATGATGGCGCCTGCGAATCCGCTCACCACGACGCCGGCCAGCAGGAGTGCCCGGGTGTCGATCCGACCGCCGGCCGCCAGGCCGAGCCGGTACACCAATGCCACCGCGGCGACCGTACCGATGAAGGCGGCGACCGGCACGCTCCACGCGCCGGTGGCTCCCGCCGCGATGGCGATCACGGCGCCGAGTCCTGCGCCGCCGGAGAGCCCGAGGAGGTAGGGATCGGCCAACGGGTTCCGGACCAGGGCCTGGAGCGCCGCCCCGCACACCGCCAGCGACCCGCCGATCAGGAATCCGAGAACGACGCGGGGCGCACGGAGATCGCGCACGATGGGCGCGCTTGCAGCGCTCGCGTCGAAGAGGGCGCGCAGGACTTCGCCGGGAGAAAGCCGCACCGCCCCGAAGGCGAGCCCGGCCAGCGCGGCGATCACCGCCACGACGACCAGCGGGAGCCAGCGCCGCATCACCGCGACCGCTCCCACCGCAACAGCGCCTGCCGCAGCTCGGCCACCGCCTGCGGGCTGCGGGGCGAGGGCTGCGAGAACTCCGATCCGTGGACCACGACGAAGTGCCCGAGCCGGACCGCGCGCACCGTCCGCCATTCCGGACGGGTGGCGAGCGTCGACGAATCGGCGCCGAAGGTGAGGACGACGTCGGGGTCACGGGCCACGATCGCTTCGAGGCTCACCGGCGCGGAGGCCGCCGCGATGTCGTGGAAGACGTTCCGGCCGCCGGCGCGCGCCACCAGTTCGTCCAGGAAGCTTCCTGCCCCGATCGTGAGCGGCGGGTCATCCCAGGCAAGAAGGAGGACGGAGGGACGGAGGGCCGGAGGGGCGGAGGGCTCGACCGACACCGAGTCCAGCGCGCGTGTGAAGCGGGCGGCGACGGAATCGGCGCCAGTCGCGTGACCGGTGGCCGTGCCCAGCAGGCGCGCGATCCGTGGCACATCGGCCAGCCGGTCGGTCCGCACGACGAGCGTCGGCACGCCGAGGGCGTGGAGCCGGGCCACGGCGTCCGCGGTCCCCGCGCCACGGTAGAGCACCACGAGGTCGGGACGCCGGGACAGGATCGCTTCGACGGAGGGTTCCAGGCCGTCTCCAACGCTCGGGACCGACGCGGCCGACGGCGGCCAATCATCGAAGCGGGTGCGGCCCACGACCTCAGGGCCGGCGCCGATGGCAAAGAGCAACTCGGTCGTGGCGGGAATGAGCGACACGACCCGTTCGGCCGGATGGGACAGGCGGACGGTATCTCCCGCATCGTCGACCAGGGAGATGGTGCCGGACGCGGCGGGATGCCCGCACGCGGAGAGCGTGCCGAGCAGCAGGAAGGTGAAGATCCAGGAGCGCCGCAACGAGAGCCGCCCATCTTCGGGAGGCGAAGATGGGCGGACGGCAGCACCCGAGGGTGCGGAGCACGCCACCGATCCCTCCCCCGAGGGTCTGGTAGTGGCGCGAGCGAGGAGGTCTCCTGGCTCCGGGCATTCCGCTCGCCTTCCCACCGGCCTGCGGCCGGCAGTGGCTGGATGAGCGGTCTTGGAGTGCCCGTCACAGTGGCGGGGCCGCGCCGGTCTTGCACCGGCTTCCGAGCGCCCCGCTCGCGTACAGCTTGCGATTGTGTCCTGCGAAGCAACTTAGGGTGCCGACGGTTCCTTGACAAGCGCAGCGTCGAGCGCGCGGACGAGTCGCGCCCGCTCGACCAGGTACGCCTGCCACTCCGCCGGCTGGGTCTCGGCCTCACGCCCGCCGAATCGGACGTCGAGCCGGGCGATCCGGTCGATGAGGTCGGTGGTGGCGGGCGGTGACGGAGCCACCTTCGCACCACGACCGCGGAATGCGTGGAGGCCCACGGGAATGAGTGCCAGCGCCATCAGGCCGAGCAAGGTGGGAAGGAGCCAACCTGGAAGGGCACCACCACCGCCCAGGCGCACCGAGACCATCGCCCCGGCCGGCACGGCACCGCTCCAGTGCAGGAACGACCGCCCGCCCAGCTCCTCGGGGGCCGCCGGCGCCAGTTTTCCACCCTCGACCCTGGCGCCGCCCTCCTCGACGAGGACGTTGAACGACGAGACCGAGTCCTCGATCGGCAGGCCGACGACGCCTGACGTTGCCGGAAGCGAGTACCGCACCACCATCTGGGCCTCGCCCAGGGAGATCGGCGCAAAGATCAGGATGCTGTCGTTCCGGAATCGCACCGCGTCGGGGGAGAAGTCCCCGTCGCCCGCGACTGGATCGACCACGCCGCGGGGGAGCCGGACGCCCCAGGAGGCGCGCACGGTATCGGGGGCGACGCGGGTATCGGGCCCCGGATTCTGGAGCACCAGCAGATCGGTGACCGGCCGGACGCCCTCGGCATCGGGCTTCTCGATGACCACGTGGCGGGCCTCGAGGAATACCGGCGCGCTTGGCCCCGAACTGGTATCCGCAACGATGAGGCGGATGGCGCGATCGAGGCGGGGGTCGGTCCCGACCGGTGCCGAGAAGTACGCCACCCCGGCATACTTGGCGCTCACCAGATAGGTGGCCGTGGTATCTCGGCGGCCGAGCACGAAATGGAACCCGCCCCGGGCATCGGAGAGGACCGAGTCGATCGGGCCGGAGCCGTGACTGGAGACGTGATGGAACACCACGCGCACCCGGGCCACGCCGACGGTGTCCCCCGCCACGACGCGGGAGACCGTGCCGGAGGCGATGAGCGGCTGCTGGGCGGCCGCGCTGCCGGCAAGCCCAGCCGCGACGCACCCGGCGAGGAGCAGGACGGTGCGGCGGCGCAGGCCCCTACGGTTCGAACTTGCCGAAGTCTTCAGGATCGAGGGTCTCGAGGTAGCGTTTGAGCTGATCGGCGTCGAGCCGTTGTTCGGGCGCTGGCCCCGAAGGACCTCCGCCATCGGCGGCGAGCAGGTCATCCGAGGTGAAGATCGGGGAATGGGTGCGGACCGCGAGCGCGATCCCGTCGGACGGCCGGGCGTCGACCTGGAGCACTTCCTCGCCGCGCCGCAGGTGGAGCTCGGCGAAGTAGGTGTTGCCTTTCACGGCGGTGACCACGACCCGCCGGAGTTCGGCGCCGAGGCCGGTCAGCACCTGGCGGAGGAGATCGTGGGTCATCGGCCGCGGCGGTTTGAACCCCTGCAGCTCCATCGCGATGGCGCTCGCTTCGGCGGGGCCGATCCAGATCGGCACCATCCGCGCGCCGTCCTTCTCGCGCAGGATCACCACCGGGGCGTTGGTCGTCCGGTCGAGCCCGAGATGGGCCACCACGACCTCGATCACCGTTCGTCAGCGGGCGGCGCGCCGCAACGCCGCCGCCCGGTCGCTCCGCTCCCAGGTGAAGAATGCCCGCTGCTTGCCCGCCACCGACCGCTCGAAGGGCCGCCGCCCGAAGTGTCCGTACGCGGCGGTGGGACCGTAGATGGGCTGCTTGAGCTTGAGCGCCTGGATGATCCCGCGCGGCGTGAGGTCGAAGCTGTCGCGCACCAGCGTCTCGAGCCGGCGATCGTCCAGCGCCCCGGTGCCGAAGGTGTCGACGAACACCGACACCGGCTCGGCCACGCCGATGGCGTAGGCCACCTGCACCTCGCAGCGCCGGGCCAGACCGGCATCGACGATGTTGCGGGCCACCCAGCGCATCGCGTACGCGGCCGAGCGATCCACCTTGGAAGGGTCCTTGCCGCTGAACGCGCCGCCGCCGTGGCGCGCCATTCCGCCATAGGTGTCCACGATGATCTTCCGGCCGGTGAGGCCGGCATCGCCGTGCGGGCCACCGATCACGAAGCGCCCGGTGGGATTGACCAGCAGGCGCACGTTGCGGCCGTCCAGCCCGTGTGCCGCGAGCACCGGCCGGATGACCTCGGCCGCCACGGCATCCTGGATGCGTCGATGGGTCAGGGCGCGACCGCGATGGGACTCGGCGTGCTGGGTGGACACGACCACGGTGCGGACCGCCACCGGACGATCACCTTCGTAGACCACCGACACCTGCGATTTCCCGTCGGGGCGGAGCCAGGGCAGATGCGGAAGCCCGCCTCCCCCCTTCCGTACGGCGGCCAACCGCTCGGCCAACCGGTGGGCCAGCAGGATGGGAAGCGGCATCCGCTCGCGGGTCTCGTCGGTGGCATACCCGAACATCATTCCCTGATCGCCGGCGCCCTGGGCCTTGCCGCGCGATGAGTCGACACCCATCGCGATGTCCGGCGACTGACGGTCGATCGACGACAGCACGGCCGCGGTCTTGAAATCGAAGCCGTGGCTGCCGTCGGTGTAGCCGATGGCCTGGACCGTGCGGCGGACGATGTCCGGGATGTGCACGTAGGCGTGCGTGGTGATCTCTCCCGCCACGACCGCCATCCCGGTGGTAACGAGCGTCTCGCATGCGACGCGTCCGTTCGGGTCGACGGCAAGGATGGCGTCGAGGACGGCATCGGAGATCTGGTCGGCCACCTTGTCAGGATGCCCTTCGGTGACCGACTCGGAGGTGAAGACGTGGCGCTTCGATGAAGCCATGGTCCGGTGGGGCTTGAGTGACGGAGGCCGCGAGGACGGCAACAAGCTAGTCAGAGCCACCAGCGCTCCGCTAGCGGCGGCCGAGGAACGGCTCGGTCGCCCGCTGCAGCGACGCGAGGACGGCGGCGGGAGCGGTGGCGTCGCGCGCGGCGGTGGCCACCTCATGGGCCACGGCGTAGGGGACCGAGCGCAGCACCCACTTGATGAGCGGCAGTGACGGAGGCGCCACGCTGAGCGTGGTATAGCCGAGGCCGGCCAGCAGCACCGCCGTGAGCGGATCCGAGGCCATCTCCCCGCACACGCTGACGGGGATCCCCGCGGCGGCACCGACCTCCACCACCCGCGCCAACTCCCGGACCACCGCCGGATGGTGCGGGGCAAAGCGCGCCGCCAGTCGCGCGTTGCCGCGATCGACCGCGAGGGTGTACTGGGTCAGGTCGTTCGACCCGACGCTGAAGAAGGCGCACACCTGGGCGAGCTGATCGGCCAGGGCCACCGCGGCCGGGGTCTCGATCATCACGCCGACCGGCACGGTCCGCGCGGCGCGCACGCCGGCGGCGGCCAGGCGGGCCGCTTCCTCATCCAGCATGCGCTTCGCTTCCAGCACCTCGTCGACCTCCATCACGAGCGGCAGCATCAACTGCACGTCCCGGTCGGCGGCGATGCGGAGCACCGCACGCAGTTGCGGCCGGAAGATCTCGGGTTCGTCGAGGCACACCCGGATCGAGCGCCAGCCGAGGAAGGGGTTCGGTTCGTGCGGGGTCTGGAAGGCCGCCGGGAACTTGTCGCCCCCCAGGTCGAAGGACCGGATCACCACCGGCCGACCGGCGAACGCTTCGGTCACGCGACGGAAGTAGGCGTACTGTTCGTCCTCGGTGGGCAGCTGGGTGCGTCCGGTGACCAGGAACTCGGTGCGGAGGAGCCCCACGCCGCCGGCCCCCTGGCGCAGGGCCGGTTGGATCTCCTCGGGCAGGTCGACATTGCCCAGCAAGGCGTAGCGCCGCCCATCGGGGCTTTCCGCCGGCTGGGAAATGGCCGCCTCGAGCTCGAGCTCGGTCTTCTGCCGGCGGCTCAAGCGGACCCGGGCGTCCTCGAGTTCCGAAGGATCGGGATCGAGGTGAAGCGTCCCGGCCTGCCCATCGAGGAGCACCATCGCCCCGGGCCGGATCTTCGCGAGCGCACCGGCGGCGCCCATCACGGCGGGGATGCCGAGCGAGTGCGCCAGGATGGCGGCGTGGGAGGTGCGGGTGCCTTCCTCGCTGACGAGCCCCACCACGTGATCGCGATCGAGCTGCACCGTGAGCCCGGGGGAGAGCTCGTGGGTCACCACGATGACCTGCTCGGCGCCGTCCGACGGACCGCTCCACACCGCCACGGCGGGCTTCCCGGTCAGGATGCCGAGCATCCGGATCTGGATGGCGCCCAGGTCGGCCAGCCGATCGCGGAGCCGGGTGCTGCTCGAATTGGCCCAGAGGTTCCGGATCTCCAGCGCCTTGTACTCGAACGCGGTCTCGGCGCTGAGACGATTCTTCCGGATCAGGTGCTCGACGGAGCGGAGGAAGTCGACGTCCTGCGCCAGCATCACCTGGGCCTCGAAGATCTTGCTCTCCTCCACGCCGGCCCGTTCCCGCACCCGTTCCTGGAGCTGCGCCAGCGCGGCCACCGTCTCCGTGACGGCCGCACGGAGCCGGGCCACCTCGGAATCGACCTCGTCGGCGCCGACCTCGCGGTCCGGCACGTCGGGGAGGTCCCAGCGCACCACCACGGCGGAGGCATAGGCCACGCCGGGTGAGACTCCGATCCCCTTGAGCAGCCGTTCAGCGTTCACGATTCACCGAATCCCCGGGCCACCAGCGCGATGAGCGCGGCCACTGCCGCTTCCTCATCCACGCCCGTCGCCGTGATGACGATGGTGCTGCCGCACTCGGCGGCCAGCATCATGACGCCCATGATGCTCTTGCCGTTGATGGTGAGCCCGTCCTTCCGGACCTCGATCTCGGATTCGAAGGTGCTCGCCAGCTTGACGAACTGCGCCGCCGGCCGGGCGTGCAGGCCGAGCGGGTTGACGATCGGCGCCTCGCGGGTGATCACCCGACCGCCAGCGTGATGAGCGCCGCCGCCACCAGGACGGCGAGGCCGAACCCGACCCCGGTGATCCGTGCCGACCGTCGCTGCCCCACCGCCACTCCCGCGAGTGCCACGACGACCGCGAGGACACCGGGGGTCCCACGCACCCCGTCCTCCGCGCCGACGACCAGCGGCACCGCCGCGCCGACCACGAACGCCGCCGTCATCCCGGCCAGCGGGATCCAGGAACGGATCCGGGCGCCCTGCAGTGCCGCTCCCACCCGGATCCCCGACCGCAACCCGGTCCGGAGCGCCCAGCGGGTCACCCAGACGCGCACCACCAGCATCAGCGCCACCGCCGCGACCGGCGCCCACCATCCGGCCCCGAAGACCACCGCGATGAGTGCCGCACCGAGCACCGCGGGCCAGAGCCCGGCCCAGAAGAGCTGGTCACCCAACGCACCCAGGGGACTGCAGAGGGCGGCACGCAGGCGCTCGATCTGCCGGCCATCGATGCCATCATATTCTGCCCGCGTCTCGGCGCCCGCGGCGATCCCGGCCAGGTACGGATGGGAGTTGAAGAATCCCGCCGCACGGAGCACCGCCTCGCCCGACC
>DASSGV010000046.1:0-17027 GCA_035693225.1 Gemmatimonadales bacterium
GGCGGTGATGAGGCCGCGCCGAAGGAGGCTTCGGAGCAGCCGGCTCAGGTACCCGGGATCGAGCCGGAGCTCACGGATCAGGTCGACCGCCGAGGGACGGTCGCGATGGGCCAGTTCGTAGAGGACGCGCGCTTCGGGGAGGTTGTAGGGGCTGTGCAGGTGTCCCTCGTCGAGGGCGCCGACGAGCCGGGTGTGGAAGCGGTTGAAGCGACGGACCCGCGCCACGGCGCGATCGAGCGACGATGCCGACACCAGGACCTCCCGGAAGAGCCGACGCAAGCTGGTCCAATTAGTTGCTTTTGTCAACCAGTTGTCGGATCGGCCCGGCCGCTTGACCAAAGCCGCGGGGGGCCGCAACATCACTGGGCGCGTCCCCCTGCACCGCCGACCGGAGTGTCCGATGATCCCCACCCGCGCGATCGTCCTGGGCGGCACCGGTGCCGTGGGGTCCGCGCTGGTGCGCGAACTCCTCGCAGCCCCCGACTGGATCGAGGTCACGGCGCTGGTCCGGCGCCCGACCGACCGGTTCGACGCCCTCGAGGGACGCGCCAAGCTCATCCTGCAGGTGACGCCGATGGATCGGGTGGAAGCGGTCGCGGCCGCCGCCGGCCGTGGCTGTACGGTCGCGTTCTCGACCCTCGGCGTGGGGCAGCCCCGCAAGGTGTCGCGCGAGGAGCTCTGGAACGTGGATGTCGGCCACACGGCGATGTTCGCCCAGGGGTGCCGGAGCGCGGGGGTGCTCCACTTTTCGCTCCTCGGCGCGGTCGGCGCCGACCCACGGTCCCGCTCGTATTACCTCAAGATCAAGGGAAGGGCGGAGGAGGCGGTGCTGGTCCAGCGCTTCAAGCGCGCCAGCTTCTTCCGACCCAGCCTCCTGGTGACCCAGGAGATCCGCTACGGGCTGCAGGACCGCATCACCCAGGCGGTCTTTCCCCGCATCTCCCGCTACCTGCCGCCGCGCTGGCATGAGGTCCGGGTCGAGGACCTCGCCCGGGCGATGCGATTGAACGCCGAGCGGCCGCCGCTCGGGGCGGTGGAGATACTGGAGTACCCGCAGGTGACGGCCTTGCTGGCAGGAGAGCCGTCGGCGCCGTAGACTTGTTGCGGGTATCCACGTCCTGCAGGACGGCAATCCTGTCCCAGCCGGAGTTGGCGCTTGAACCGCATCCAGCTCGCCACGGTGATGGCCGGCGCCGCCAACCTGGCGCTGGCCTTCTCGTTCGCGTTCGCCTGGTTCACGATCCTCCGGCGGCGCTACCTGGGCCTTGTGGCGCTGTCGGCGTGGTTCGGCGTTGCGGAGCTGCTGTTGCTCCTCCCCGGGCATCTCGCTTCAGGCCAGGGCGCGTCCACGAGCTATTTCTCCGGGGCCGCGATGGTCGCCGAGGGCCTCGTCACGGTCACGTGGGTCGGTGGGTGCTATGACTTCGTCCGGCGCCGGATCCCCTGGGTCGTGCTGGTCACGGCATTCGTGGCCCTCCTGGCCTGGGCCGTGCTCGGCCCGAGCCTCACGAATGGCACCTCGCTCCTTGAGGCGCCCGATTCCCTGATCGAGGGGATCCTCGGGTTCTGGCTCGCGGTGACCTTTTGGCGTGGCCCCGACATCCCGGGGCGGCGCGTGCTCGCCACGCTCTTTGCTCTCCAGGGATTGCACCAGCTCGATTACCCGCTCCTGGGGCACCGGACGTGGGGGGTCGTCGCCGGCTTCGCGATCTCCGACTTCCTGGGCATCACGATCGCCGTGTTCATCTTGATGATCATCATCGATGAGGCGCGCCGGGAGACCCTCATCGTCCACGAATCGCTGCGCCGCGCCGAGGCGATGGCGGAACTGGGCGAGCTGGTGGGAGGGGTGGCCCACGAGGTCCGCAATCCGCTGATGGCCATCTCCTCGGGCCTGCAGACCCTGGCGGTGGTCGAACCGGAACTCTCGGGGCGTCGTACCGACATCTTTGCCGACCTCAAGACCGCCGTCGCCCGGCTCACCACCCTGACCCGCGACCTTCTGATCTATGGACGGCCGAGCAATGCCGAGTTCGAGTCGGGCGATCCGGTCGTGGTGGTCCGGAGCGCCGCCGGCGTGTGCGCCCGGCTCGCCGCGGATGCCGGAGTGCGGATCGAGATCGACGCGGCCGACCCGTTGCCGCAGGTCGTGATGGATCGGGAGCGCCTGATCCAGGTGTTCGTCAACCTCATCACGAACGCCGTGCAGCACTCACCCGGCGGCGGAGCGGTGCTGGTGAGCGTGATGGTGACGGCGGCCCCCGGCGGCGATCGGGTCCGCTGGGAGGTCTCGGACACCGGCCCCGGATTTCCGGCCGACCTCCTGCCTCACCTGTTCCATCCTTTCGCCAGCCGCCGCCCGGGCGGCACCGGCCTGGGGCTCGCCATCGCGCGGCGCCTGGTGGAACAGCAGCGCGGCGAGATCCATGCGCACAATGGCCCGGCCGGAGGCGCCGTGGTCCGGGTAACGTTGCCAGCGGATCTGGCGATCCCGACGCGATCGGCGGCATAGTGCGGGATCCAGACTGGAGAGGGCGATGACATTGACGCGCCGCGAAGCGCTGCAGGCCGGGGCCGCCTTGACTGCGACGGCATTCACCCTCCCATCGGGTGTGCTGATCCCGCAGGACGCCACGGCCCGGCGAGACGAAGCGGCCCGGCGAGACGCCGGGCCCTCGGCGGCCCGCGAACGACTCCTCCTCGACTTCAACTGGCGCTTTCACCTGGGCCACGCCAGCGATCCCGCCCGGGACTTCGGCTACGGCACCGGCGACCTCTTTGCCAAGGCCGGCGAATTCTTCGGCCCCTCCGCCCGCGACTTCAACGACCACGACTGGCAGGCGGTCGACCTCCCGCACGACTGGGCCGTCGACCTCCCCTTCGTGAACGATCCCGACCAGGTGGGGCATGGGTGCAAGCCGCTGGGCCGGACGTATCCCGACACGAGCATCGGCTGGTATCGCAGGACCTTCGAGATCCCGGCCGCGGATGCAGGACGCCGCATCTGGCTTGAGTTCGACGGCGTATTCCGCGACTCCATCGCCGCGCTCAACGGTCACTACCTCGGACGCAACCTGAGCGGCTACGCGCCGTTCAGCTACGACATCACCGACCTCGTCACCTACGGCGGCCCCAACATCCTCGTGGTGCGGGCCGATGCCACCGAACACGAAGGGTGGTTCTACGAGGGCGCGGGGATCTACCGCCACGTCTGGCTGGTCAAGACCGCCCCACTTCACGTGCCGCAGTGGGGGACGTTCGTCACCAGCGAGACGCCGCGCGACGGCGCCGCAGACGTGACCGTGCGCACCGAGGTGGCGAACGACGCGGAGTCGTCAACGACCTGTCGCGTGCGATCGACGATCGTGGGCCCGGACGGAAGGCGGGTCGCGACCGGGCTCAGCGCGCCGGTGACGGTGCCGGCGGGCGGCAGGGCGGAGACGATGCAGATCCTGCGCGTGATCCACCCGGCGCTCTGGTCCCTCGAGTCTCCCACGTTGCATCGGCTCGAGACCGAGATCATCGCAGGGAAAGTCGTGACCGACAGCTACGAGACCTCGTTCGGCATCCGGAGCCTCCACTTCGACGCCGACCACGGATTCTTCCTCAACGGGAAGCGGGTGGAGCTCCAGGGGACCTGCAACCACCAGGACCACGCAGGCGTCGGCACCGCCCTGCCCGACCGGCTGCAGGAGTACCGGATCTCGCGGCTCAAGGAGATGGGATCGACGGCGTATCGCACCTCCCACAACCCGCCGACGCCGGAACTCCTCGACGCCTGCGACCGCCTCGGGATGCTGGTGCTCGATGAGACCCGGATGTTCTCGCCCGAACCTGAAGGGCTGGGCCAGCTCGAGCGGATGATCCGGCGGGACCGGAATCATCCGAGCGTATTCTGCTGGTCGATCGCCAACGAGGAGTGGGCGGTGCAGGGGAACGATCGCGGGAGGCGCATCGCGGAAACGGTGCGCGACCTGGCGCATCGGCTCGACCACACGCGCCCGATCACCGCGGCGATGGACGGAGGATGGGGCAAGGGGATCTCGCTCGCCGTCGACGTGCAGGGATTCAACTACCAGCGCGCCGACATCGATGACTTCCACCGCCGCTTCCCGAAGAGGCCGTCGATGGGGAGTGAGGTCGCGAGCGCCTTCGCCACCCGGGGCATCTACGTCACGGACAAGGAAAAGGGCTACATCAGCGCGTACGACGTGAACAAGCCGTCGTACGGTGCCACCGCCGAGGAGTGGTGGAGCTATTTCGCCGCGCGGGAGTATCTCGCGGGTGGATTCGTCTGGACCGGGTTCGACTACCGGGGGGAGCCGAGCCCGTATGCCTGGCCCTGCATCAGCTCGCACTTCGGGATCCTCGACACCTGCGGCTTTCCCAAGGACACCTTCCATTACTACCAGGCGTGGTGGAGCACCCGGCCGGTGCTGCACCTCTTTCCCCACTGGAACTGGGCGGGGAAGGAAGGGCAGGAGATCGAGGTCTGGTGCCATTCGAACCTCGATCAGGTCGAGTTGTTCGTGAACGGTGCGAGCGCCGGGGTGCGGGAAGTACCGCGCCAGGGCCACGTGAGCTGGAAGGTGCCGTACGCGCCGGGAGCGATCGAGGCGCGAGGCTCGAAGGGAGGGAAGGTGGCCCTCACCGACCGGCGCGAGACCACCGGACCGGGCGCCACGGTGCGAGCGGTGGCGTGGCGCACCCCGCTGGCCGCCGACGGCCAGGATACGACGGTGCTGCGGACGGAGGTCGTGGATGCGGCGGGGAGGGTGGTGCCGACCGCCGACGACGAGATCACCTTCGAGGTGTCGGGGACGGGGCGGCTCATCGGCGTCGGCAATGGAGACCCGTCGAGCCATGAGTCGGATCGGGGGCCGACCCGCCGGGCGTTCAACGGGCTCTGCTGCGCCATCGTCCAGGCGACGAAGGAATCGGGCGAGATCCTGATCAAGGCGAGCGCGCCGGGACTCGGCGCCGCGGTGACGATCATCTCGACCGTGGCTGCCACTCCGCGGCCGACGGCGTGAGCGGTCGACTACGAGTGGAGATCCAATGCCCACCGGCGAGATCCTCCGGGCCCTGAAGGGCCCTCAGGATGAAGCCGTCTCGGGTAGACTCGGCGACTGCGGCTGCCAGGTAAGGAGAAATCCATGAAGATCGGCGTCATCGGCTCGGGCGAGGTGGGACGCGCACTCGCCACCGGATTCCTCTCACGGGGAGACGACGTGATGCTCTCCGCCCGGGATGCGAAGAAGAAGGAGATCGTGGAGTGGGCGTCGAAGGCGGGGTCGGCGAAGGCCCGCACCGGTACGTTCGCCGACGCGGCCACGTTCGGTGAGGTGATCGTGCTCGCCACCTCCTGGTCAGGGACCGAGGGGGCGCTCAAGCTCGCGGGGATCGAGCGGCTCGCCGGCAAGGTCGTGGTGGACGTCACCAACCCGCTCGATACCTCGGGCGGCCCGCCGCGACTCGCGCTGGGTCACTCCGATTCCGGCGGAGAACAGATCCAGCGCCGGCTCCCCAAGTCCAAGGTGGTCAAGGCCTTCAACATCATCAATGCGGCACTGATGGTGCGGCCCAAGTTCGCGGGCGGGCCGCCGGACATGTTCATCGCCGGGAACGACGCCGAGGCCAAGGCGGTGGTCACTCAGATCTGTACCGATTTCGGGTGGCCGACGCACGACCTCGGCGGCATTGAGGGGTCACGAATGCTTGAATCGCTGGCGATGCTCTGGGTCACCCTCGGCATCCGCGGACTGGGGTGGGTCCACGGCTTCAAGCTGCTGCGGGATGGGAGCGGCGGGTGAGACCGCGGCGCCGGAACCCTCCCGAGCGCAGTGCGGGACCTGCTACTGGGTGCAAGGTGTCTGTCGCCAGCTTCGGGCAGCAGTTGGACAGGTCCCTCGCGTTGCTCGGGATGACAGCATTGCAACGCGGAGCATCTCTGCAAGACCACACCACGACGCAGTTCTCCGTGGTTCTCCGTGGTTCTCCGTGCCCCTCCGTGTCCTCCGTGGTCCGACGCCACAAGGAGCGCTGAACCGTGGATCAATGCCGGCTTCGCATCCTGATCGTCGGAGTGCTCACGCTTGCCGCGTGCGGGATGACGCCCAGGCCATCCCGCTCCGATCTGGCGATCGAGGAGACCCTCTGGCGCCAGGCGACGGACTCCTCCACCCGCGCCCTCTGCGCCGACAGCCTGGCCCAGGGCCGCAGCCGCTGCACCACCATCCACGGCCGCGACACCCTCTTCATCTGGAGCGATTCGACCCATCGCCCCGCCGGCTTCATCCAGGTCCATCCGGTCGACCACGCGCTGCAGGACAGCACCGCCGGTGCACTCCGCGACCGACTGGCGCTCACTCTCGGCCCCGGCATCCAGTGCACGGAGCAGATCCACGGCTGGCAGATCGGTCGGTCGACGGCGATGGTCGTCTCACGCCCCGACGGCGGTGTCGTGCTCCTCCTCGGCACCCGCGAGCAGGCGGCGGTCGTCTGCCCAGGGATCGAGGGGGAGTGAACGGGCGGACAGGCGCAGGGGCAGACAGGCGCACAGGCGCACGGGCGCAGGGACGGACAGGGGGACACCGGAACCTTCCCGAGGGAACGTAGTGACCGAGGGACCTACTCCACTGGCCGAGTCGCCCGATGCCACGTTCGGATATCCTCGGGGCAGATCCCTCGCTCCGCTCGGGAGGGTTCCTTGTCCTGAACGGCCCCGAGCGCTGAAGCGCCCGTCCGCCTGTGCGCCCATCCGCCCGTGCGCCTGTCCGCCTCTCCACCCCTCCGCCTACTGCACCGCCATGACGTTGTTGCTCCGGTCGGTGTCGGGAAGGGTGTTCCCCGGATCGACCTCCGCCTTCACCACCCGCTTCCCCCGCGCCACCCGATAGACGTACCGCGGCCCCAGGTTCCACATCTCGACCGGAAGGGTGTCGGTCTCGGTGGCGCCGTCGGCGTAGGTGAGCTTGAGGTAGAGGGGGAGCTGCATCGTCCCCTTGTTCTCGAGCGTCACCGATGAACCGGAGTCGGCGTTGGTGATCGCGGTGACCGCCTGGTCGGGGCGGGCGGTGGTGTAGATCCAGTCGTGCCAGAACCAGCCGAGCTCCATCCCGCTCTCGTCGCGCATCAGGCGGAAGAAGTCGGCGGGGGTCGGGTGCTTGAACTCCCAGGTCTTGAGATACTCGCGGAAGGCGGCGTCGAAGCGCGTCGTGCCGAGCACCTGGTAACGGAGCGTCTGCATCATCAGGGCCGGCTTCTGGTAGCCGGTCCAGAAGAGGTCTCGGCTTTCGACCGGATTGGTGATGAGGGGCTGCTCCGATCCCAGGATCGCGTGGAGCGGATACAGGTGGAGCGGATGGACCTCGATCGAATCGCCGTAGGGAGTTCCCTTGAAGTAGCTCGCGGCGTTGCCGAGGTCGATGAAGGTGTTGAAGCCTTCGTCCATCCAGGGATAGAGTCGCTCGTTGCTGCCGATGAGCATCGGCGTCCACTGGTGACCGAGCTCGTGGGCCACCGTCCAGGCGAGGTCAAGGCGGTCGGGGCCGCTCGGATCGAAGGTCATCATCGGGTATTCCATCCCCTCGATCGGCCCTTCGATGGCAGAGGCGTGGGGATAGGGATACCGGAGCCACTGTTCGCTGTAGTACTTGATGGCGTGGCGGGCCATCGTGTTCGCCTCGGTCCAGAGGGACGCGTCGGATCGGTAATAGGTGTGGATCAGGATGCCGTTGTAGCCGCTCGCGTCCCAGCGCCAGTTGGGCGCCGCGGCGATGGCAAAGTCGCGCACCGAATCGGCGGCGTAGCGCCAGGTCATCGACCCCGCCGTATGGGGACGGGTCATCGCGGTGCCGGCTTCGCGTGCCGAGATGATCGCGATGGTGGTATCGCTGGTGCGGGCGCGGGCCAGGCGGGCGCGTTCGGTGGCGGTGAGCGTCTCCAGCGGATTCAGCAGCCGCCCGGTGGCGGAGACGATGTAGCTCGCAGGGAGGGTGACGTTGACCTTGAAGCTCCCGTACTCGAGGTAGAACTCCCCCGCCCCGATATACGGTTCGTGGTTCCATCCCTTCACGTCGTCGTAGACGCACATCCGCGGGTACCACTGCCCCAGCTCGTAGAGAGTGCCGTCGTGCCCCATCCGTCCCGCACCGTAGGGCGGGACCTTGAAGCGCCACGTGATCGCGATCGTGGCGACGGCGCCGCGGGCGAGCGGATGTGCCAGGTCGAGCCGCATCGTGGTGCCATAGAGCGTGTACTTCGCGGCGACGCCGTTCACCCGCACCGATTCGAGGGAGTCTCCCCCGGCAAAGCCCTGGCAGGAGAAGTCGAAGGTGGCGTCCTGGAAGACGAGGGGCGGCTGGTGCAGCTGGTTGGTGATGCTCTTCGGGGTGCAGATGTTCTGCTCCACCTGCATCCAGAGGTACGGCAGCGCGTCGGGAGAGTTGTTGTGGTAGGTGATCGTCTCGGAGCCTCGCACCAGGTCGGTGGCGGGATCGAGTGCGACGTCGATCGCGTAGTCGGCGCGCTGCTGCCAGTATTTCGGACCGGGGCGTCCCGCCGCGGTGCGCACGTCGGTGGCGGGGACCATTCCCGCCACCGCCTGCAGGGCGGCGGGGGTGGATTGGGCGGCGACCGCAGGTGCGGCGAGGAGTAGTGCAGCGGACCAGACACCGATGCGTGCGCAACGGAACGGCATTTCGGCCTCCACGAATGGATATCCAGGGACGCTTCTATTATACGCCGCCCCTCGCGGCTTCGCTCCCGAATCTGTAGGTTCCCTCTGTGACGTCTCCCTCCATATCCACCGCGACCACGCCCACCCCACCCCCGACCGCTCCGGCGGTGGAGCGGCTCTGGGCGCGCCTGCGGGGGACGCGGTTCGTGACGGTGGAAGTGGGCGCAGGGGCGGAGGGACGCAGAGGCGCAGGGACGGAGAGACGCAGGGACGCAGTGTCGGAGGGGCTCGACGGAGTGGCGGAGGGTGAGGTCGAGTGGGTCAATGTGAAACCGAATGAGGTCACCTGGCGGGAGCGGGGCCGCTGGATCTCGGGCCAGCTCTCCGGCACCCGCTTCTCCTCCGCCTACGCCTGGCGGCGCAGCGATGCCGGTGTCCTCTCGATCGCCCACCTGCGGCTCGGCCCCGACCATCCGGTGGCGCTGGTGGACCTCACCGAATCTCCCGACGGCTGCTGGCGCTCCGCCGCCCCGCACCACTGCGCCGATGACCGGTACAGCGCCGAAGTACGACTGGAGGGACGCGCCGTGGTGGTGCAGTGGACCGTCACGGGACCCACGACGGACTACACCCTCCGCGCCCGCTACGCCGGGACGCCCTCCGCCTGATGGCGATCCCCCCGTTCGAGACGATCTTCGAAGTGACCCCCGCGGACATCGACGAGCGGGGGCACGTCAACAACGTCGTCTACGTCCGTTGGGTGAACGACGTGGCCATCATGCATTGGCGCTCCGGGGCCACCGCGGACCAGCAGGCCGACCTTGCGTGGGTGATGATGCGGCACGAGATCGACTACTGCGACGCCGCCCTCCCGGGCGACCGGGTCCGCGCCCGCACCTGGGTGGGCCACGCCGAGGGGCTCAAGTTCGAGCGGTTCGTGGAGCTGGCCCGGGTGGGAGATGGCAAGGTCCTGGCGGAGTCCAAGACCCTCTGGTGTCCGGTGGATTGCCGGACCGGGCGCCCCAAGCGGGTGCCGGCGGGAGTACGGGCGCGGTTTTCCGTGGAGTAGCGGACCGCCGGGGCCGCGCGGACCCGACCTGCAACCGAATCGCCGGTCCGGACGTACATTGCGGAGTACCCTCCGCTCCATATCCGTCGCAGTACCGAGCATTTGGGCGGGCGCCCGGCGCCTGCCACCACCGCCATTGGGAGGCAAGATGCGTTTTGTCCGTGCGTCATCCCTGATCGCCGCCGCGGCGTTCCTCGCGGCCCCCCTCACCGCCCAGCGCCCCGACCGCGGCGCCCGACCCGCCCGGGCCGACACCGACACCACCAAGAGCAACACCAACGCCTCGTCGCCGCAGGAGGATTCCTCGGCCACGGAGCATTCGATCTCGATCGGCGGAAAGCCGGTGCCCTACCGGGCACTGGCGGCGACGATGCTCCTGAAGAACGACTCGGGCCAGGCGATCGGCTCGCTCTACTACACCGCCTACACCCGGACCGACACCCGGGACGTGTCCCACCGGCCGATCACCTTCATCTACAACGGTGGCCCCGGCTCGGCGTCGGTGTGGCTGCAGATGGGCGCCTTCGGTCCCCGCAAGGTCGTGACCAGCGACGCCACGCCGACCCCGCCGGCACCCTACCAGCTGGTGGACAACGTCAACTCGCTGATCGACGTGACGGACATGGTCTTCATCGACCCCATCGGCACCGGATTCAGCAAGCTCGTCGGCAAGGGCACCGGGAAGGACTTCTGGGGCGTGGACGAGGACGCCGCGTCGATCGAGCAGTTCATCACCAACTACGTCTCCCGGAACGGCCGCTGGAACTCCCCCAAGTACCTCCTGGGCGAATCGTACGGCACCACCCGTTCGGCGGTGCTGGTCAACCGGATGCAGGACCGCGAGGGGATGGACTTCAACGGGGTGATCCTGATCTCCTCGGTGCTCGACTTCGAGACCCTCAACTTCGCCACCGGGCACGACATCTCCTACGAGCTCTACCTGCCGAGCTACGCGGCGACCGCGATATATCACAAGGTGATCCCGGCCCCCGCAGACCTGCCCACCTTCCTGCAGCAGGTGCGCGACTACGCCGAGGGGCCCTATGCCGCAGCGCTCGACAAGGGCCTCTCGTTGCCCGAGGCCGACAAGGCGGCGGTGGCCAAGCAGCTCGCGGCCTACACCGGCCTCTCGGAGGACTACATCGAGAAGGCCAACCTCCGGGTCTCCCTGGGCCAGTTCATGGAGGAGCTCCAGCGCTCCAAGGGCGTCATCGTCGGACGGCTCGACTCCCGCTTCACCGGGCCGACCTTCGACCTCCTGAGCGAGGAGGCGGAGTACGACCCGCAGTCGAACGCCATCACCGGCGCATACACCGCGGCCTGGAACGGCTACGTGCGGGATGAACTCAAGTACGGGAAGGACCTCCACTACTCCACCGGCGGCACGGTGCGCGGATGGAACTGGGCCCGCGGCCGCGGCGGATGGACCACCGCCACCTACGTGGGCACCGACCTGGCCCGGGCGCTGGTCTCCAATCCGAACCTCAAGGTGCAGGTGGAGAACGGATACTACGACCTCGCGACGCCCTTCTTCGCGACCGAGTACACGATGGACCACCTGCCGATGCAGGCCGATGCCCGCAGCCGGATCGGATTCAAGTATTACGATGCAGGCCATATGATGTACGTCTATGAGCCGGCGCTGACCAAGCTCAAGGCGAACGTGGCGGCCTTCATCGAGGGGACGCACCGCTAGGCAAGGCCCGTCCCCCCTGCCGGCAACAGAAAGGCCGGTCCGTCGTGAGACGGGCCGGCCTTCCTGATTCCAGTCGTCCGGGCTTACAGCTTGACGACGTTCTCGGCAGCGGGGCCCTTCTGGCCCTGCACGATGTCGAATTCGACCTTCTCACCCTCGGCGAGGGACTTGAAGCCCTGCGCCTGGATGGCCGAGTGATGGACGAAGCAGTCCTTCGAGCCGTCTTCGGGGGTGATGAACCCGAAGCCCTTCGCATCGTTGAACCACTTCACGGTGCCCTTGACGCGCATTCCCGTACTCCTTGCTGTTCGTAATCGGAGTCCGGACGCGCCGTCTCACCCGACTACAATGGTTGTTCGTGAACGAGCCTCACGAGGGGCTCTGCTTCCGGGGCAGCGTGGACCGCCGACCTGCCGGATGCAGCCGGACCGGGATGCACCAGCCATCCTGATTCCGCGGCACAAAGATAAGCTATTCGGCCCCCGGCCGCCGCAAGCCCCCCTTGGGGGGGGTCCCGGGAGGCCCCGAGGGGCCCGAACCCCGGAACCCCGAAATCGGCAGATAACCCAATGGATCAGGCCTTTCCGGGGGATTTGAGCGCGGCCGGCAGGGCACCCGTCCCCCCCAGGGTGGGGTCCGGCTTCCTGTCCCCCGAAGAACTTGCGGCCACTGGCGGCCCCGGCGATCGGGCGCAAGAATTATCGTGCGTTCCGTGAGGTGATCGGGATGCCAGCACCGCTCTTCCTGCAGCGCACCCAGCCAAGGAGACTCACATGGCCATGAACAGCGGTCGGATCCTGGGAGGCGGGCTCCTTGCGGGGCTCGTCATGAACATCATCGACGGATGCGGCAACGTGGCGCTCCTCGGCCCGCGCTGGCAGGCGGAGACCGAAGCGATCAAGCCGGGGCTCTACGCCGCCGCCGGCCAGAGCTCGATGGTCGGGTGGATCACCACCGACTTCCTCCTCGGATTCCTGATCATCTGGCTCTACGCCGCGATGCGTCCTCGCTTCGGCCCCGGCCCCCGCACCGCTGCCGCAGCCGCGGTCGTGGTCTGGTTCGCCACCCGCGCCTACTTTGCCTCGTACATCTTCCTCGGCTTCTTCTCCACCGGCCTCATCGGCATTGCGAGCTTCATCGCGCTGGTGGCGATGGTGGCGGGGGCGTGGGCAGGTGGGCGGGTGTATGCGGAGTGAATAGGGCTTAGGCGTAGGGTTTGGGGTTTAGCGCTTAGCGCTTAGGGCTTAGGGCTTAGCGCTTAGGGAGCTGCAGTGAATAGGGCTTGTGGGGCTTAGCGCTTAGGAGTTGGCGTACGATGACGAGGCGCTTGGACCGTTCTGGCGCCGTTCCCTAAGCGCTAAGCCCTCTGTTCGCCTATGCGCTAATCCCTCTGTCTCAATCTGCAACCTCCACTACAAACGCTCCGTACGGGTTCCCCAGTCCACGCACCCTGACGGAGACCCGATGCCCCCGCTGATCCCCTGGCTCTGGACCGCCTTTTTCCTCTGGTGGCTCATCCGCTCGATCGGGGTCAAGCCGACCCGCGTCCGCGAGAGTCTCTGGGCACGCTTCGGTCAGGCCGCGGTCGTGACACTGGCATTCATCCTCATCACGTGGCGCTGGGACAGGCAGGGGATCTTCGCCTTCTCCTTCCTGAGCGATCCGGCCCGCGCCGAACTCGGCCCCGCCCTGACCCTCTTCACCCTCCTCGGCATCGGCTTTGCCGTCTGGGCCCGCGAGCACCTGGGCCGCAACTGGAGCGCGCAAGTCACCGTCAAGGAAGATCACAAGTTGATCCGCACCGGACCGTACGCCCTGATCCGGCACCCGATCTACACCGGGCTCCTGGTCGCCACGCTCGCGAGTGCGCTCGCCGTCGGCAGGATCAACGCCCTGGCCGGCTTCGCGGTCCTGGCGGTCAGCTTCTGGTTCAAGAGCAGGAAGGAAGAGCGGTGGATGGAGGGGGAGTTCGGCGCGGCCTACGATGATTATCGGAAGGTCAGCGGACATTTCCTGCCGAGGGTAGTGCGTGGCGGGTGACGGCCCGGGACCGGAGTGGTGGTGCGCGGCGTGATCCCGGCATTCGTGTGTTCCGCTTCTCTGCTCCGGGGAAGGGATCATGTACGGCCTGATCGGCAAGGTGACCGCCACACCCGGTCAGCGTGATGCGCTTGTGAAGATCCTGCTCTCGGGCGCTGGAGCCATGCCGGGGTGCCTGAGCTACGTCATCGCCACCGATCCCGCCGATGCCGATGCACTCTGGATCACCGAAGCGTGGAGAGCGCCGAGGCACACAAGGCGTCGCTGGCGCTGCCGGCGGTGAAGGACGCCATCACCAAGGGGCGGTCGCTCATTGCGGGGTTCAGCGACCGGGTGGAGACGGTACCGATCGGCGGCCATGGCCTGTCAGGAACGGCAACGCGGTGAGCACTGGGTATCTTTCCGCGTATATTCCCTCGGTCCACACCTTGGAGGGGCAATGGCTCCGCGAACGGACATCCGACCCGAGGCCAGGCGCCTGGTAGATCAGCTCCCGGACCACGCCAACTGGGATGACCTGATGTATCAGATCTACGTCCAGGAAGCGATCGATCAGGGAATTGCCGAGGCTGACGCCGGGAAACTCGTGCTCCACGATGAGGTCTTCCGCCGGCTATTGGGCCCCAGTTCGAAGTGAAGATCTTCTGGACTGTAATGGCCGCCAAGCACCTGGCGGCCATTCACGCCTAGATGGCGGGATCATCCGCCGTCCACGGCGCTCGGCGGCCGCGGTGTGGCAGGGGAGACTTCGCAGTGAGCGTCATGACCAACGAAACACCGTGGATCGAAGGGCGGCTGTATGTGGAATGATCCCGCCTGGGCGTTCGGCATCGCATTCATCATTGCCGCCTTCTCGCTGCGGCGGGCGCTGCCTCGCCTGCTCAACTCGATCGCGGACCGGAACCGGGCACAGCTCACGGCCGGGGGCAACGTCTCTCCCGAGGAGATCGAGGAGCTGCGGCATCGGCTGGCCGAGCTCGAGGAGCGAGTCGACTTTGCAGAGCGGATGCTGACCAAGCAGCAGGAGCCGGCGGCGCTCCGCCCATCGGACAATTGACATCCTGCCGCGCGTGTCGTGACGTGGTGGGATGATCACCTGACGACGAGCTTCACCCCCCGTTCACCGTCCCCGTTCACCCTTCACTTTTCACCGTTGACCGTTCACTGAACAGACGAGGCTCCAATGACCTCCCCCCGCGCCTGGTACGGCAGCCACAGCGACAAGCTCTACGCCGTGATGCGCATCATGGTGGCTTTCCTGTACCTGAGCCACGGCCTGCAGAAGCACTTTGCCGTCTTCGGCGGCCCGATGGCCCGGGGCGCCGGGAGCGGTCTCTTTCAGGCCGCCGGCATCATCGAGATCGTCTGCGGGCTTGCCATCCTGATCGGCTTTCGGGCCTCCTGGGCGGCGTTCATCGCCAGCGGGGAGATGGCGGTGGCGTACTTCCTGATGCACTTCCCCCACAGTTTCTTCCCGATCGAGAACCACGGGGAGATCGTGGTCGCATTCTGCTTCGTGTTCCTCTATATCTCCTCCCGTGGCGCCGGTCCGTGGAGCGTGGACGGGGCGGGATCGAAGCAGTAGCGGGCGCAAGACTCGGAGGACCTCCCACCACGGAGCCACGGAGAGCACGGAGTGTCACGGAGGTGGATGATGTGGGTGGCCGGTGGTGCTCCGTGCCCGCGAGGTGGTAGCGAGCGGAGCGCCGTTTCCCAACGGCGCCACGTTCGTACTCTCAGCAATGACTGCCGCCCCGAAAACTTGAATCGCGCGGCCCGGGGCGTTTGTTTGGCTATATGACCAACCTCTCCCTCGACCCCAAGACCACCGCCCTCGTCCTGATCGACCTCCAAAAGGGGATCGCGGCGATGGCCACGGCACCGCACACCGCCGCCGACGTGATCGCACGCGCCGCCGAGCTGGCCCGGCGCTGCCGGGAACGGGGGGCCACGGTGGTCCTGGTCCGGGTCGATCCGGGCCGCCGGGGGGAGCTGATGCCGCGCCCCGAGGCGGACCAGATGCGCCCCCCGATGGAGTTCCCCGTCGACTGGATCGACCTGGTCCCCGAGCTCGCGCAGGCGCCGGGCGATATCGTGATCACCAAGCACCAGCCCAACGCCTTCTACGCCACCGACCTCGAAGTCCAGCTGGCCCGGCGCGGGATCCGGACGATCGTGCTCGGCGGGATCAGCACCAACATCGGGGTGGAGGCCACCGCCCGGGCCGCCCACGAGCGGGGCTACGAGCAGGTCTTCGTGGAGGACGCGATGGCCGCGCGCGACGCCGAGCTCCACGCGGTGGCCACCACCAAATTCTTCCCGACCATCGGACGAGTCCGCTCGACCCGCGATGTCAGCGCCGCTCTCGGCTGACCGCGGACGGGTCCGCAACCTCGGCCGAGCGCTCCGGCACCGCAATTACCGGCTCTTCTTCGGCGGCCAGGGCACCTCGCTCGCGGGCACCTGGATCACCCGCATCGCGACGAGCTGGCTGGTGTACCGCCTCACCGGCTCGGCGCTGCTGCTCGGCGTCGTCGGCTTTGCGGGACAGATCCCCACGCTCGTGCTGGCACCCTTCGCAGGGGTGCTGGTGGACCGCTGGGACAAGCACCGGATCCTGGTCATCACCCAGGTGCTGTCGATGCTGCAGTCGCTGGCCCTCGCCGTGCTCGCCATCCCGCACCTCATCACCGTCACCGACATCGTGGTGCTCCAGTTGTTCCAGGGAGTGATCAACGCCTTCGACACGCCGGCGCGGCAGTCGTTCCTGGTGCAGATGATCGAGGACCGGTCCGACCTCCCCAACGCCATCGCCCTCAATTCCACGATGGTGAACGCGAGCCGCATCATCGGCCCGTCGATCGCCGGCGTGCTGATCGCGCTCGTGGGCGAAGGGTGGTGCTTCATGCTGGATGCGGTGAGCTATATCGCGGTCATCTGGTCGCTCAAGGCGATGAGGCTGGTGCGGGTGGCACGGATGCCGGCGGACACGAGCCTGCTGGAGGAGATGCGGGAGGGGTTCGCCTACGTCTCCAGGTTCCGCCCGGCGCGAGCGCTGCTCCTGCTCATCGCGCTGGTGGCCACGATGGGGATGCCGTACACCATCCTGATGCCCGCCATCGCCAAGTCGGTCCTGCACGGCGGTCCCCACACCTTTGGCCTCCTGATGGCGGCCTCGGGCGTCGGCGCGCTCTGCGGCGCGCTCTATCTTGCCTCCCGTCACAGCATCATCGGGCTCTGGCGGGTCATCGCGATGGCGGCGACGGCGTTCGGCGTCGGCCTCATCGCGTTCTCGCTCTCCCGGGCACTCGCCCTTTCGCTGCTCATCCTGCCCGTCGTCGGCGCCGGGATGATGGTCTCGCTCGCCTCCTGCAACACCCTCCTGCAGACGATGGTGGAGGAGCGGCTCCGCGGCCGGGTGATGGCGTTCTTCGCGATGTCGTTCCTCGGCACCGCGCCGATCGGAAGCCTCATCGGTGGCGTGGTGGCCGATCGGATCGGGGCGCCGGAGACCATCCTCCTCGGCGGTGTCGCGTGCGTGG
>DASSGV010000047.1:0-7984 GCA_035693225.1 Gemmatimonadales bacterium
CCGACGCTTGGTGCGGCGCGGGAGATTGAGCCGCAGCGCGCAGTACACGCGATGCACCCGCTTGTGGTTCCAGGGCTGACCATCGAGCCGCAGGCGCTGGTAGCACTTCCAGAAGCCCCAGCGCCCATGCACGGCCACCACGGCCTGCAGCGCGGTGATCACCACGGCATCGGCCCCCGACCGGTCCCCCGGCGGCGCGTAGTACCCCGCCCGCGAGAGCCGGACGATCTGACAGGCGCGACGCACCGACAGCCGATGCTCCTCCGCCAGGATCGCCACGACCTGCCGCCTCGCGAGCGGCGCTACAGTTTTCGGCTGAGCACGTCCTTGATCGCCGCGTTCTCCAGGGCCAGCTCGGCATACATCCGCTTGAGCTTGGCATTTTCGAGCTCCAACTCCCGGAGCCGGCGGATCTCGGGCACGGTGGACCCGCCGTACTTGGCCTTCCAGGTGAAGTAGGTCTGGCGACTGATGCCATGGGTCCGGAGCAGCTCGAGCACCGGGACCCCCGCTTCTCCTTCTTTCAGGACCGCCACGATCTGTGATTCGGTGAATCGGGACTTCCGCATGGACCCTCCAATGGGGTCCCGAAGTCTAGTGCAGCTGGTCCCGTGCGAGGGGAAGCTTACGCCTCGGTCGCCGCGTTGCGCGCGGCTCCCTCGGGAAGGTTCCGGTGAGAAGGCAGAGCAATGCCCGCCGTCACCCCGCTACATTTCACGCGGTCGCCGGCACCTGTCCATTTCACCCGCCACTCAGTCATGACTTCCGCCACTCTCTACTCCGCCGCCATCTTCGTCACCGACATCGAACGCGCCATCGCGTTCTATCGCGATACCTTGAAACTCCCGCTCGCCAAACAGGGGACCTTCGGCGCTGAATTCTTCGCCGAGGGAACCAGGCTTGGTGTGCACCCGGCGAATCACCCCAATGCCAAGGCGATGGTGGGTCGGGACACGGGGCTGGTGCTCCACATTCCCGGCATTCTCGATTACTGCAGCGACCTGATGGATGCGGGGGTGACATTCGTCTCGGAGCCGACGCGGCAGGAGTGGGGGATCATGGCCCTGGTCGCCGACCCCGATGGCAACCGCATCGCGCTCTGGGAGCAGCGCGAGGAGAAGACACCGGAATGAAAAAGGGCCGGCGCCACCTCGCACCGACCATTTCCGGACGCCACGCTCCAGGCTCCCGGCTTCGAGCTCTCAGCTCTTCTTCTGTATCTCAATCGACCCAGGACAAGACACCGGAATGAAAAAGGGGCCGGTGCCACCTCGCATCGACCCCTTCCACGCTCCAAGCTCCTTGCTCTGAGTCCTCAGCTCTTCTTCCTGATCTCGATCGACCCGTTCACGGTCTCCATGTCGAGATCCCGCCCGCCGGTCCCGATCCTCCCCTTCAAGCTTCGGGGGCTCATCGAGCCGGTCACCGTCACCGGGAAGTCGGTGGTGATCCTGCCATTCACGGTGGATGCGCGCAGGTCTGCATTCAGGCCGTCGGGGACCCGCAGGGTGATCCCGCCGTTGACGGTGCTGAACTTGAGCTCTCCCTCCCAGCTGTTCTTCCCGCTGGTAGCGTCGATCGAGCCGTTCACGGTCGTCGCCTGGACCACTCCGGCAGCGTTGACCGAGACATCACCATTGACGCTCGACAGGTCGGCATCGCCACCGAGGCCATCCGCCGACACCTGCCCGTTGACCGTCGACCCGGTGAAGTTCACCTTGGCCGGCACCTTGACGGTGAACTCCACCGACACGTCGTTGTTGTCGGTGCTCATCGAGCCACCCCCCTGCGGCGCACACTCATTCTCGTGTCGGGCCCGCCGCGGCGTCGGATAGACGGCACAGATGGTAACACCGCCATCCCACGGCACCACCTGGATCTTCACGTCGTCGGGGTCGCTGTGGCGCCCCCGCTTGGTCGCGGTCACCTCGATCTGGTCCCCCGAGGCAAGGCCGGCGTGGATCCCGCCGATCACCCCTTTGACTTCCAGCATCTTCCCCGCCGCCAGTGTCCCCTTCCAGCTGAAATCCTGCGCCGCGGCCGGTGTGGCGGTCCCGGCCGCGAGCGCCAGGGTCAGAAGCATCAGTGAACTGCGCATCGCATCGCTCCGTCTCGGTGTGGTTCAGCGCGCCGATGCACGCCGCAGTGAGATCTTGCCGTCGAACGTCTCCAGCTCCACCCGGGCCTTGCCGGCGCCGAGGGTAAAGGTCATCCGCCGGTTGGAATTGGCACCGGTGACGGTCACGGGGTAGTCGGACTCGAACTCGCCATCGAAGGTGCTGATCGACATCACGGCGTCCGGGGGGGCGTCGGTCAGGAGGATGACGTCCCCATCGTGGGACTCGAGATGATACGTCCCTCCAGCGTTGATCGGGCCCGAGAAGCGGATACCTCCATCGACCGAGCTCGCGGTCACTGAACGCGAGTCCACCTGCTCCAGCGTGATCTCTCCATCCACCGACTGCACGTCCAGGTCACCGGATATGTCGGTCGCGTGGATCTCTCCCTCCACGGTGTTGAGCCCGATCCGTCCCTTTGCACCGGCAATGCTGATGTCGCCATCGACGGATTTGAGCGAGATGTTCCCGTCACCCCCCTTGAGCGACACGGCGCCCTCGACGGTCTCCGCCCGCACCGACCCGCGGACGCCGCTCACGTCGATGTCCACCTCGTTGCCGCTGAGGTCGAGCTCCATCCACGTGGGCACGGAGAGGGTGATGTCGTGATCGTCCTGGTCTCCCCAGCGCCCGCCATTGCCATTCACCCGCAGGGTCACGGTACCCCCCGACACGTCGACACCGCTCTCATCGCCTGACCCGGTCTTGACGCGGACCTTGTCCTGGTCCCATCCGATGACGGTGATGTGCCCCGAAAAATTGTCGACCGAGAGGCGCACACCCTTCGCCACCGCGATGGTGGTGTCGGTGGTCCCGGCATCCCGACCATCCTCATCGGCCCGGTCATCCCGGTCGACCGACACGTCCACGTGCACCCTCGGCACCACGACGAGCGGCGCACGCGGTGGGCGCGGGGGCCGCGGCGGGGTCGCTCCCTGTTGAAAGCTCGCAAAAGCGAGCGCGGTCATCGTCAGCAACAACATGGCAGCTTCTCCATTCCGTTCAACTTGCCGAGACCAGTCCGGCGGTCCGCTGGAGCAGTTCGAGCTTCCGCTGCCGCATCTCGGTCACGTGGTCGTTCAAGTAGGTGTTGCGCGGATCCTGCTTGAGGGCCCGCTTGGCCCGTGCCAGCGCCGCATCGATGCGCGCCAGGCTCTGTTCGATCACCTTGACGGTGGCGGGACTCAACCGCGCCCGGTTCTCCGTCACGACGTGCTGCAGGTCCTCGATGGCGTGATCGTAACTCTGGTCGGCCCGGATGGTATTGGCGATCAACCGTTCCTGCCGTACCGGTGCCGCCGCGACCGAATGATCGGGGACAAGTGGTGTAGCGCCCACGGTCGTGTCAGTAGGATGGAGCACGGCGACAGGAGGTTGCGTCACCACCGGCGGCGCGACGCTTCCATGATCCCGGACGGCCAGCCAGGTGCCGACGGCGCCGACCGCAAGGAGCACGCTCGCAGCCGCCGCAAGCTGTGACATCGAGAAGCTCACCCGACGTCTGACCTGCTGTCCCGCTGTCCCGCTCTCCCGTTCCGCGCGGATCCCCGCCCGCACCCCTGCCCACACGGCTTCCGGCACAGCTCGCATCGACAGTCCGGCCGCCTGATGCTTGACCTGCGCCAGCTCGACCACCGCCCGCTGGCCTTCCGGATGCTCGGCCAGCCACTGCTCCACCCGCGCGCGCTCCGCAGGCGTGAGCGTGCCATCCACGTATTCCGACAGTCGCGACATCATCTCGGCGTTATCCATCTCGACCTCCTGGTCTGCCCACTTGCAATTCCCGCTCACGACCCCCGACCTCTACCGATCCAGGTACTTCCGCAACGCGTTTCGTGCCCGATGGAGCGCCGCCTTGGAACTGCCGGTGGCAATGCCGAGTGCGGCCCCGATCTCCTCGTGGGTGTAGCCCTCGACATCGTGGAGCAGGAATACCTTCCGATATCCATCCGGCAGGCGGGCCACCGCCGCATCGAAGTCCATCGAGAACTCGGGGCTCGACTCCCGCGCACCGCTCGGCACCAGTTCCAGCGGCTCATCACTCTCGTGAAACCTCGTCCGCGCGGTGCCCAATGCTCCGCGTTCGCCGAGGAAGACGTTCACCGCCAGTCGATGGAGCCAGGTGCCGAATCGGCTCTCGCCCCGGAAGGTGTTGAGCTTGTACCAGACGCGGATGAACACCTGCTGGGTGGCATCGGCGGCGTGGTCTTCGCCCAGCATCCGCCACGCCAGGTTGTAGATCCGGGGAGAGTGCCGGCGGTACAATCGCTCGAACGCCAACTCGTCCCCTGCCTGTGCAAGGGCGACATCATCACCATCTCCTTCATTGGCAATGACTTGCGAGCTGACGGTCAACGTCGCCGACCCTTGTTCTGTGGCTGGCACAGCCGGTTGGATGGGATGAACAGCTGCATCGTTGCGTGAATCTGGCGGGAAGGGGATCGCTTCGACAGCGGAACGTCAGCGCCCGAGCGATTCCGGGGCACGGGTGCGCCCGACCGCTCCGCCGAGCGCCAACAGCGCGACGGCATAGGGAAGCACCAGGAAAAGCTGATACGGGACGTGCAACCCGAGCCCCTGCAGCAGGAACTGCAACGCCGTGAGCGCGCCGAACGCCAACGCCGCGATCGCTACCCGGAAGGGGCTCCAACGCCCCAACACCACGATCGCTATGGCAATGAACCCCCGCCCGGCGGTCATGTTCTCGGCGAATGTCCCGATCTGCGTGAGCACCAGGCCGGCGCCCGCGAGACCCGCAAAGGCACCGCCGATGACCGTGGCGGTGATGCGGAGTCGTAACACACGCACCCCTGATGCCGCGGCCGCCGTGGGAGATTCCCCCGACGCTCGCAGCTCCAGTCCCCAGCGTGTCCGAAAGAGGAGCCACCAGACGAGCGGAACGGCCAGATAGCAACCGTATGTCACCCACGGCTGATCGAAGAGAGCCGGGCCGAGGATCGGGATGCTGCCGAGCAGGGGGATGTGGACGTTCGGCAGTGTCGGCAACTGAAGGGCGCCGCTGGCGGACCCATAGGTCATCCGGTAGATGGCACCGGTAAGCCCGGTGGCGCCCAGTGTGATGGCGGTGCCGGTCACGACCTGGTCTGCGCCGGCGCCGAGCGCCACGGCGGCGAATACGGCGGCCGTGAGTGCCCCCGCCGCTGAGCCGACCACGATGCCGACCCACGGCCCTCCTGCCACGGCGCCGAACACCGACGCGAGCGCGCCGATGAGCATCGCCCCTTCGATGCCGAGATCGAGCACGCCACCACGCTCGGCGATGGTCTCACCCAAGGCCGCCAGGAGCAGCGGCGTCGCGATCCGTACCGCCGCAGCCCCGAACCCCGCCACCAAAAGTGTGTTCACGAGGCGCGCGCCCGCGCGTACCGATCGGCCAGCAGCACCACGATGATCACCACCGCTTCCACCACGTACACTGCCACGCTGGGCACGCCCGCATCGCGCTGCATCGCGGCGGCACCCGACTCGAGCGCGCCGAAGAGCACGCCCGCCACCACCACGCCCAAGGGATCGAGCCGGGCCAGCAGTGCGACGGCGATGGCGGTGAAGCCGTAGCCGGGCGAGAGATTCTGGAAGAGAGCGTAGGAGACGCCCGCCACCTCGATCCCACCTGCCAACCCCGCCAATCCGCCGGATCCGAGCAACGCGGACGCGATGACCCGATCGACATCGACCCGCCCGACCAGCGCTGTCGCTCTGGGATTGGCACCGACCGCCTTGAGGGCGAACCCGAACCTGGTTCGGGCGAACACCACCGCGAGGCCTATCGCCAGCACGATCGCGATGATGATCCCGACGTGGAGCCTGGTGCCGAAGAGCAGCGGCAGGCGCACCGACAGCGCTACTGGATCGCTCTGCGGATACGCGTGTCGCGCCTCCTGGAGCGGGCCGGTCACCGCCCAGCTCACCAGTGCCAGGGCGACGAAATTGAGCAGCAGGGTACTGATCGCTTCCATCACGCCGTAGCGCACCCGCAGCCACGCCGGTGCCGCCGCCCAGATGGCGCCCGCCAGCGCGGCCACCACCAGCAGCAGTACCACCGCGAGGGGCGCGGGCCACCCTTGCAGGTGCACCCCGACGGCGGTCGCGGCGATGGCCCCGGCGTAGAACTGCCCCTCGCCCCCGATGTTGAGGGCACCGGCCCGGAACGCGAGCGCGATCCCCAACCCGACGATGATGAGCGGGATGGAGCGCAGCAGCGTTGAGGACATGATCGCATACTTGGAGCCGAAGGCGCCGCCCCACATCGCACCGAGCGCCACCGCTGGTGAATGCCCGGACGCCGCCAGCCCAGCCGCCAGGAGGCCAAGCCCGGCAGCCAGCGCCGATCCGGCGATCAGGACGGCGTTGCGCCGCTCCCGCCACGTCGATGTCAGGTGACCCGCCCGGTGTCCGGCTCGAGCATCAGTTCGCCGACGCGGCGGAGATCGGCACCGACGGGCACATCGTGCAGGCGCCCAGCGGACATCACGACGATCCGATCGGCGATGGCGAACGCTTCCTCGAGGTCGGGGCAGTGCATCAGCACTGCGGCTCCTCCGGCCGCGGCATCCCGGATCTGCCGATGGACCGCCGCCGCCGCCCGTACGTCCAACCCGCGCGTGGGATTCTCGGCCACCAGCACCGCCGGATGGACATCGAGCGCCCGCGCATTGACGAACTTCTGCTGATTGCCACCGCTCAGGCTCCGGGCCAGCGCGCCGGGCCCTGCGGCCGTGATGTCATTCTCCATCAGCAACTGCCCGGCGCGCCGATGCGTTCCGGCGCGGTCGAGCCAGGCGCCGCTCCGGCCCCGAGCCCCGGCCGCCAGCTCGCTCAGCTGCAGATTCTCCGTCAACGTGAACTCGCCGATCAGCGCCTCGGTGGTCCGGTCCTCCGGTATGAACGCCACCGGCTCCGCAACGACCCGTCGCCCGCCGGCCACCGGCAATACGCCGGCGATGGCCCGCAGCAGCTCCCGCTGTCCGTTGCCTTCCACCGCCGCCACGACCACGATCTCTCCCGACCGGACCTGCAGTGTGACGTCCCGGACCGCCAGGCCGCCGCGACCTTCACGCGCCACCGACAGTCGATCCACGTCGACCACCACGGCCCCGATCGGCCGGGCGTGCGGCATCGGTCCGGGGCCGACCTCGTGGGAGCCCAGCATCGCCTCGAGGAGTCGGGTCCGGTCGACGTCGCTGGCACGATCTCCTGCCAGGGTGACCCGACCTTGCCGAAGTACCGTGATCGTGGCGGCCTGCTCCAGCGCTTCATCGATCCGGTGCGTGATGAGCACCACCGATCCACCGGCCGCCACAAAGGGCCGCAGTGAGCGGAAGAGTTCGCCCGCCTCCGCCGGTGCCAGCACGCCGGTCGGTTCATCGAGCAGAAGCACCCGCGGCCCCGCGGCGAGCGCCTTGGCGATCTCCAGCCGTTGACGGAGGCCGACCGAGAGGGTGCCGGCCAGGGCGTCGGGATCAAGCGACAGTCCCAGCGTGGCCAGCAGGTCGCGGACCATCGCCCCCAGACGCGGCGGACGGACCGGCCAGCTGGTCGCAAGCGCGATGTTCTCCGCGACGGTAAGCGCCGGGATCGACGTGAAGTGCTGGTGCACCATTGCAATGCCCCGCTCCGCCGCGATGCGGGGCGAAGCGGGGAATCCGTCGATACCGAGGAGCGTCATCGTGCCGGAATCGGGAGCCAGGACTCCCGCGGCCAGGTGCATCAACGTCGACTTCCCTGCCCCGTTCTCCCCCAACAGCGCGTGGATCTCACCAGATCGCACCGTCAGGTCCGCACCGTCGAGCGCCACGACGGCGCCGAAGGTCTTCCGGACACCGCGCATCTCCAGCGCATCGGCAGGG
>DASSGV010000048.1:0-36742 GCA_035693225.1 Gemmatimonadales bacterium
CCGACGCTTGGTGCGGCGCGGGAGATTGAGCCGCAGCGCGCAGTACACGCGATGCACCCGCTTGTGGTTCCAGGGCTGACCATCGAGCCGCAGGCGCTGGTAGCACTTCCAGAAGCCCCAGCGCCCATGCACGGCCACCACAGCCTGCAGCGCGGTGATCACCACGGCATCGGCCCCCGACCGGTCCCCCGGCGGCGCGTAGTACCCCGCCCGCGAGAGCCGGGCGATCTGACAGGCGCGACGCACCGACAGCCGATGCTCCTCCGCCAGGATCGCCACGACCTGCCGCCTCGCGAGCGGCGCTACAGTTTTCGGCTGAGCACGTCCTTGATCGCCGCGTTCTCCAGGGCCAGCTCAGCATACATCCGCTTGAGCTTGGCATTTTCGAGCTCCAACTCCCGGAGCCGGCGGATCTCGGGCACGGTGGACCCACCATACTTGGCCTTCCAGGTGAAGTAGGTCTGGCGACTGATGCCATGGGTCCGGAGCAGCTCGAGCACAGGGACCCCCGCTTCTCCTTCTTTCAGGACCGCCACGATCTGTGATTCGGTGAATCGGGACTTCCGCATGGACCCTCCAATGGGGTCCCGAAGTCTAGTTCAGCTGGTCCAGTGCGAGGGGAAGCTTACGACGACACCCGTATTTCCTGCGACCGACAATAATTTTGACGGTGACCAAGCAAATCAGCGATTGGGGGATTTCTTCACTCGCAAGCTGGGGACGGCTCATTCGAAAGTCGCGGCACACAGTTCGATCTTTGTACAATCCTTGCGCCAGTCAAGCGGACAAACAGGGGCGCAAAAGGGCCGGCCCCCACCACGTGATCGGAGGGGGCCGGATGACAACGAGTGCGGAATCTGTTCAGACCTCGACGACCTTGACGCCGCGCTTCGCGAGCTCCTTGATGTACGCCGCCGCCGGCACCGCCTCGTCGGGGGTCAGCACGCCGTGGTTCTGGATCCGGCCATCGGCCTGCATCAGGCCGGTGATGGCAAGCGAATAGCCGGTGGTCCGCATCATCGCGCTGATGCCGTGCTTGACATCGTACTTGTCGATCAGCTGCCACGCCTCCCGCGCCTTCTTCCCTTTCCGCTTCCCGGTCACCTCGACCCGCAATGCCACGAGATCCCGTCCCTCGGGCTTGTGGAGCCTGGGCGTCACCGCGGCGATGAAGAGATCGCGCGGCACCACGTCCTTCCCCTTCACCTTGATGGACCGGTTATCGAGCAGCCCCAGCTCGCGAATGGGGCGCATGACGGCGACGTGCCCGGGATACCGCAGCGTCTTGTATTCCATCACCTTGACCTTCTTCTCGTAGGTGATGGGCAGGGTGCTGATCCCGCCAGCGGTGTGGAAGGCCTCCAGCGTGCCCACGGGCTTCGGGAACTTGACGTCCTCGAGCTCGGAGAGGGCGTCGACCTCCACCTTCTTGCCACCCCGCAGGATGAGGGAGGGCGTCGTGTAGTAGTCGAGCGCGCCCTCGAGCGAGTAGACGATCTGGTAATTGAGCGGCGGCTCCGGCTTCTGCGGCAGGCCCCCGACGTAGATCTTGACCCGCTCCGCCACATCCATCCGCCGGATCCCCTCGGCCGCGAGGATGTTGACCATTCCGGGCGCCAACCCGCAGTCCGGGATGATCGACACTCCCTGGCGGACGGCCGCATCGTTCAACTTCTTCTGTTCCAGCACGATCTCGGTGTTGCCGCCCAGGTCGCAGAAGTGGGCACCGATCTCGACCGCCGCCCGGGCGATCGGCGCGTTCAGGTAATACGGCAACGCCGACATCACCGACTCGTGGCCGTGGATGGCGGCACGGAGTGCGGCGCCATCGGCGACGTCGAGTTTGAGGATCTGGAGCCGGCCGGCGTGGTCGCCGTCGAGGAACTTGGGGAGGCGGGTGGGGTCGAGGTCGGCCAAGGTCACCTGGGTGACGGCCTTGACCTGGAGCAGATCGTATGCGCAGGCGCAGCCCTGGAGGCCGGCGCCAAGGACCAACATTCTCATCATTACTCCCGGACAGGTAGATCGAGGAAAAAGCACTGCAATCTAGCCGCACCGAGGACCTCATTCAACCACGGTGCGTAGCACCGCGCAACCTGCCGCCGGCGCCGGAAACCACTGTCTGACATAGGTTTATGGGATCATGACCGATCTGCCGACCCCTCCTCCACCTCGCCGCCACGACGCGGCGAGGACTCGCGCCGATCTGGAGCGCGCCGCCCTCGAGCTCTTCACGACGCTGGGGTATCGGGCCACGACGACCGCGCTGGTCGCGGAGCGGGCAAGGACGGCCGAGGGGACGATCTACCGGCATTTCGGCGGGAAGGTCGAGCTCTTCATCGCGGTGCATCGGGGGGCGCAGCGGTGGGGTGCCGCATTGGTGAAGGCGACGGCCGAGGACGAGGGGCGCCCGGTGCCGTGCCGGGAGCGGTTGCAGCGAATCGGGCGGCGGCTCCTGCAGGCTGCCGACAGCGAGCCGGCATTGGTCCGGATGGTCCTGGGACAGTGGAGCGAGCCATCCCACGGCGAACGGGACAGGAATGCCGCCCGGGAGTTCCGGGAGGCGCTGCAGCAGGTGGTGGCGTCGGGAAAGTCGGATGGCGTGATACGGGCGGGGCCGGCCGAACTCTGGGGCGCGGTGTGGCTCGAGGTGGCGGGGTCTGCGGTGGAAAAGGTGGCGTCGAAAGAATGGCCGGCCGACCATCCGTCGATCGCGCTGGTGCTGGAGGCGGCGTGGGACGCTATTGCGCCGCGTTCGGGTCCGTGAGACCGCCGAACCAGGTCGCTTCGCGGGGGTGGTCGGGCGCCCGCTCGATCCGCACTTCCCGTGGGCGTCCCGACCCCACGGGCCGCACCACCAGATGCTCTCCCATGAAGTAGCCGAGTGAGTCGCCGCCCCAGCGGAAGGGGTGGTGGGCGGGAGAATCGACCGGTGTCGGCGGCGCGGTGCCGGCGAAGGCACAGATGGCGCCCGCGCCGGACCGGCAGGGGGCAATGCGGGCGAATGGTGGATCGCCCACCAGGACCGCGAGGGCGGAATCGGCGGCGAGCGAATCCGCCCCCGAGATCCGGTGCGGCGCAGGACGGGCCGGGGGTGCCGCGAGGGCCCACGTCCCGTTCGATGTCGCGACGTAGATCGTGCGACCGTTCCCGGACCACGCCACCTGATCCGGCACCACGCTTCCGTCGAGGGGCAGGTCGGTCTCCCGGCCGTTGAGGAGGTCCATCACCCACACCTTCCGCGAGGCGCGGTCGGTGTCGCTGTTGCTGCGGATGAACGCGAGCAGCACCCCGGTGGGGTCGAGCGCCGGATGTGATTCATCGGCGAGGGAATAGGTGAACGGGTAGGCGTTCCCGCCGAAGGCATCCATCGCGAAGAGGTCACCCTGCCCCCCCACCCCGTCGGCCGCGAACACCACGTACGATTCCTTCCCCACCGCGATCCGGTTCTGGAGGGGAGTGAAGTGCTGGGTGCAGGCGGCGAGGGCGACCAGGAAGAGCGGAGCAATTTTCATGTGGTCACCGTGACATCCACTGCCATTCGCGCCTCCCGGGCCGCCGCCAGCTCGCGGGCCACCGCCTGGTGCGCCGGATGGTCAATGTAGCGCTGGAGCGCGTCGAGGTCATCCACGACCACGAGCAGCACGAACGGCCACTCGGTGCGCCCGTCGGGATCGCGATTGACGCCGGTATGGATGGCGCGGATCTCGGGGACGACGCCCCGGAGCGCCAGGAGCTTCCCGGCGAGCGCGCACTGCGCCTCGGGAGTGGTCTCCGGCTTCCAGCGGATCAGGACGGTGTGATGGAGCATTGCAATATTGCAAGGTGAAAAGTGAAGAGTAAAAGGTGAAGAGGGTACAGCCAGGACACGAGTTCCTTTTCACGCTTCACTCTTCACTCTTCACTTCTCCTCACTTCTCCAGTTGCCGGTGAAAGAACGCCAGCACGTCGCTCCAGGCCCGGGCTCGGCTCGGCGTATCGTACCCCTTGCGCCCCGGCTTCAGGAATCCGTGTCCGGTACCCGGATAGATGGTGTACCGATAGGACTTGCCGAGCTTGTGGAGCATCGAGTCGGTGGCGGGGACGGTGAGGCTGATCCGCGCGTCGCTTTCACCGTAGACGCCAAGGAGCGGCGCCTGGATCCGCGCCAGGGCGGCGGAATCGGGGGTCTGGCCGTAGCAGATGACCGCCGCCTTGAGCTTCGGGTTGTCGGTGGCGTAGCGGAAGCTCTGGGTGCCGCCCCAGCAGAAGCCGATGACGCCGATATCGTCCTTCCGCACCGCTGGCAGCTTGTTGACGTAATCGTACGTAGCGTCGAGGTCGGCGGTGACCGCCGCGGGATCGAGCCCCGAGACGAGCTTGACCCCCGAATCGGGGTCGGAGGGGGAGTGCCCGTACCTGCTGGAGAGGAGGTCGGGGACGATGGCCACGAACCCCCTGGCCGCCAGCGAGTCGACCATCGTGGGCTCCCAGTCGGTGAGCCCGAAGATCTCGTGGATCACGATGACGGCGGGGGCCTTGTCCCGTCGTTCAGGGTATCCGACGTAGGCGTGCAGCGAGTCGGCGCCGCGGTGGATCCAGACCCATTCGCCGTGGGTCGAGTGGCGAGTGGTCGGTGGCGAGTGGCGAGTGGCGCTGAAGGCCAGCGGAATTCCGATCCCCGCCACGAAGGCGAGGATGCCGACGGCGAGGTGACTGGCGAGTCCTGCACGGTTACTCATCGGAAGCTCCTTCGACCGGACTGGATGGTACGGGCGCAGCATGCTGCGCATCGGCTCCTGGCCCCTACGGCCCGAATAACTTGCTGAGCACGCTGCTCTCGACCGCCCCTTGCAGCGCCAGGGCGAACTCGCCCATCGTCTGATACCGGGCGGCGGGCTCCGAGGCCAGCGCCTTGGCGATGACGGCCTCCAGCGCGGCCGGCAGGTCGGGTTTCACGTCGCGCAGGTTCTTGGGCTGGCCGCGCAGCCGGGCGATCATCATCTCCTGGGCGCTCCGCCCCGCAAAGGGCAGCGCGCCGGTGAACATCTCGAAGCCGAGGACGCCGAGGGCGTAGATGTCGCTGCGGCCGTCGAGGGGCTTGCCGCGGATCTGTTCGGGGCTCATGAACTCCGGCGTCCCGAGCACGATGCCGGTGGCCGTGAGCTTCTGCACCTCGGGGCCGGCCTGGCGCTGCTTGGCGAGCCCGAAATCCATCACGACGGCGTGGCTGGAGAAGGGGCCCTCGGACTCCGGCACCAGCATCACGTTCTCGGGCTTCAGGTCGCGGTGGATGATCTCGAGTGCATGCGCGTGCTCCAGGCCCCGGCA
Source organism: Gemmatimonadales bacterium (assembly GCA_035693225.1). Taxonomy (GTDB): domain Bacteria; phylum Gemmatimonadota; class Gemmatimonadetes; order Gemmatimonadales; family GWC2-71-9; genus CAMLHU01. Next base: position 5,311 of record DASSGV010000048.1, read on the forward strand.
CATCTGCACCAGCAGGGCGATCCCTTCCTCCACCGGCACGGGGCCGCCGCGGTTCTCGCGATCGCTCAACAGCTCGCCGGAGAGGAACGGCATCACCAGGAACAGGAGCCCGTCGGCGGTGAGACCGAGCTGGTGGATGGTGCAGACGTTGGGGTGATCGAGCTTCATCGCCAGCGCGGCCTCGCGCTTCAGCCGCTCGGCGGACGACGGATCGCTCGACAGCTTGGGACTCAGCACCTTGATGGCCACGGTCTGGGTGGTGGTGAGGTCCACGGCCAGGTACACGTAGCTCATTCCGCCTTCGCCCAGCTTCTTGACCACCCGCCAGCGGTCCTCCAGCACCTGGTTCTGGAGCGTGCTCGCGCGGCTGGGCGTGGCCACGATCGGCTCGGGCCGCGATTCCGGCGAGGGGGTCGGATCCTGCACCTCGACCAACAGGGTGCCGTCCGCGGCGCAGAACCGATCGGTGGCGGTATACATCCGCTTGCAGTTAGGGCAGCGACGCATGGGCATCAGGCACAGTACCGGTTGCGGCCGTCCCGCTTGGCCTGGTAGAGCTTCTGGTCCGCCTGGGCCAGGAATGCGGCCACATCGGCCGCCCGGCCATCGGGATAGGTGGCGATCCCGATGCTGACGGTGACCTTGATGGGGCGGGACGGGGCGCCGAATTCGCACTCGGCCACCTTGGCCAGCACCCGCTCGGCAAAGTTCGCCGCGCCGACCGCGTTGGTCTCCGGCAGCATGATCACGAACTCCTCGCCGCCATACCGCGCCACCAGATCCACCGTACGCTGCTCCCGGGTGAAGATCGTGGCCAGCCGGGCCAGCACGCCATCGCCCGCGGGGTGCCCGAAGGTGTCGTTGACGTACTTGAAGTCGTCGATGTCGATCAGCAACAGCGACATCGAGCCCCCGTACCGGCTGGTACGCTCGAACTCCGAGGCCAGGCGCGAGGCGAGGGCCCGGCGATTCGCGAGCCCCGTGAGCGGATCAGTGGTGGCCAGTTCCAGCAACTCCGCCCGGCTCGCCGTGGCCTGCTCGAAGTCGTAGGCCTTCTCGAGCGCCGGGACCGCGGCACGCAGCACCTCACCCGCGAACTCGGTGTCCATCTCGTTGAGCGGCAGCTCATCCTGCGTGGTCCGGAGGAAGAAGACCCCGGTCGGATGCCCGCGGGGCCGGAACGGCATCGCGATGGCCGATCGGGTGGCGATGAAGCGGCCTTCGGCCTTCCAGTGCTCCCGCATCTCGGTGAAGAGCCCGTCGGTCGCGATGTCCTCGACCAGCACGACCGTGTCCCGGGCCAGGGCCGCGCGGATCTCGGGATACCGCGCCAGGTCCACCGGGAGGTCGTGGAGGAGCGGGTTCTCGTAGGCCGCCATCACCGTCCCGGAACGACCGTCAGGGTTCACCTGCACCACGGAACATTCGGCGATCTTCAGGCCCCGCGCCACCCGCTTGACCAGGATCTGGAAGATCTCCGCCGGCTTCAGCGCGCCGGAGATCTCGCGCAGGATCTCAAGCACTTCCTCGCGGGAGCGTGCCGAGGCGCGTGCCAGGTTGAGTTCCCGGCCGACCCTGAGATGCGCCTTGACCCGGGCCAGGAGCTCCCGGACCCGGAACGGCTTGGCGATGAAGTCGCTGGCGCCGAGGCCGAGGGCGCGCACCGTGGCCTCTTCGGGCGGCATCGAGGAGATCATCAGGACCGGCAGGTCGCGCCGGCGCGGATCCTGCTTGATCCGCTCCAGCAGCTGGAGGCCGTCCACCTTCGGCATCATGATGTCGAGGAGCAGCAGGTCGGGGTCGTCGACGGCCAGCCGTTCGAGCAGGTTCTCGGCGTTGGGCACGGTGACCACGTCGTACCCGTTCTCCTTGAGGATCCAGCTCAGCGTCCGGGTCAGCGCGGGATCGTCATCGGCGACCATGACCCGATGGGCGATGCTCATCCCCGCACCAGACGCTGGAAGACCGCCGGGTCGACATTCCCGCCGCTCACGATCGCCGCCACGGGGCCGTCGACCGCCACGCGACCGGAGAGGAGCGCCGCCACGGTCACCGCGCCCGACGGCTCCACCGTGAGGTGCAGCTCCTGGTGGAGCGCCCGCACCGCGCCGGCGATCTCATCCTCCGACACCTGCACCACCTCCGCCACGAGGTCCCGGATGATGGGAAAGGTGAGGGCGCCGATGGAAGGGGTCTGCAGGCCGTCGGCCATGGTGTCCACCCGCGCCAGGCGCACCGGGGCGCCGGCTGCCATCGCGGCCGAAAGCTTGGCGGCGCCCACCGGCTCGACGGCGATGACCCGCGCCGCAGGCGTGCGCGCCTGCACCGCGAGGCAGGTGCCGGCCAGCAGGCCCCCACCACTCACCGGCGACAGCACCGCCGACAGTTCCGGCATCTCGTCCACGATCTCGAGGGCACAGGTCCCCTGCCCCGCGATCACGTCGGGATGGTCGTACGGCGGGATGAGGGCGAGCCCCTCCGCCGCGGCCAACTGGAGCGCCCGGTCCATCTGCTCCGCCGAGCGGGTCTTTCCGGCAAAGACCACCTCGCCACCGAGCCGCCGGACGCCATCGACCTTGACCGCCGGCGCCGACTCGGGCATCACCACCACCGCGCGCACCCCGAAATGCCGTCCCGCAAAGGCGATCGCCTGGCCGTGGTTCCCCGAGGAGGAAGTCACCAGCCCCCGCGCCCGCTCGGCGGGGGCAAGGCGGCCGACCGCGTTCATCGCACCACGGATCTTGAAGGCCCCCATCGGCTGGAGGAACTCCGCCTTGAGCGCCACCCGGTGCCCGAGCCGACGGCCCAGGAAGGGCGCGTCGATGAGCGGCGTCCGCACGGCGATCCCCGCAAGGCCGACCGCGGCCTCACGAACATCATCGAGTGTGACGGCAGGTGCGGCCGCGCGCATGGACGCTGGAACTCCAGGGTTGGGGACTGGTACGTACGCCCGCCGAGCCCGGGCGACGCAACGTACGCCCGCCGAGCCCGGGCGACGCAAGCGTCGCCCTTACTCGGCGGCCTCTGCTTCGGCCTCTTCGCCCGCGGCGTCAGCCTCGCCCTCTTCCTTGACGACACGGGCCACATCCACGACGAGGTCGCCGGCGTCGAGGTTCATCACCTTGACCCCCTGCGTATTCCGGCCGATGACCCGGATGCCGTCGACCGGCACCCGGATGAGCACGCCGTGGCGGGTGATCATGACCAGCTCGTCCTCGGGCAGCACCTCCTTGAGCGCCACGAGGATGCCGGTCTTGTCGGTCTTCTGGAAGGTGATGATCCCCTTGCCGCCGCGCTTCTGCACCCGGTACTCGCCGAGCTCGGTGCGCTTGCCGAAGCCCTTGGCGGAGACGACCAGGAGCGTCGAGTCGCGGCGGTTGACCACCATCCCGATGACGAGGTCGCTCTTGTCGAGCTCGATGCCCTTCACGCCGGTGGTGGCCCGGCCCATCTCGCGCACGTCGGACTGGTGGAAGCGGATGCTCATCCCGTCCCGGGTGGCGAGGACGATGTCGCTCCGCGCATCGCAGGGCTGGACGTCGATCAGCTCGTCGCCTTCCTCGATGTTGATCGCCCGGATGCCGTTGGAGCGGACGTTCCCGTATTCGCTGAGGGCCGTCTTCTTCACCGTCCCCTGGCGGGTGGCGAACATCAGCCAGGTCTCGGGGGCCTGGAAATCCCGCACCGGGACCAAGGCGGAGATCCGCTCGTCCGGCCGGATGGCGATGCAGTTGACCACCGGCTTCCCGCGGGCGGCGCGGGAGGCCTGGGGGATCTCATGCACCTTGAGCCAGTACACCTGGCCGGTGTTGGCAAAGAACATCAGATAGTCGTGGGTCGAGGCGATGAACAGGTGCTCCACCCAATCGTCTTCCTTGGTGCCCATCCCGGCCACACCGCGACCGCCGCGACGCTGCTTCCGGTAGGCGCTCACGGGGATGCGCTTGATGTACCCGGTGTGGGAGAGGGTGATCACCATGTCCTCCTCGGCGATCAGGTCCTCCACCGAGAACTCCCCCTGGTCGGCCACGATCTCGGTCCGGCGGTCATCTCCGAAGGTCTTGGCCACGTCGGCCATCTCCTCCTTGAGGATCTTCATCCGCTTGTCCTTGGAGGCCAGGATGCCCTTGAGCTCCTTGATCTGGGCCCGGACCTCCTTGAGCTCCGCGTCCAGCTTCTCGATCTCCAGGCCGGTGAGCTTGGCGAGGCGCATGTTGAGGATGGCCTCGGTCTGCTTTTCCGTGAGCCCGAACCGCTTGCGGAGCTTCTGGTCCGCCTCGGCCGAGTCCTCGGACTTCCGGATGATCTTGATCACCTCGTCGATGTTGTCGACGGCGATCTTGAGCCCCTCGAGGATGTGCTCGCGGGCCTCCGCGCCGGCCAGGTCGAACTTGGTCCGGCGGATGATGATCTCGTGCCGGTGCTCGATGAAGTGCGCCAGCAGCTCCTTCAGGTTCATCACCTTCGGCACGCCCTTGTCGAGGGCGAGCATGATGACCCCGAAGGTCGATTGCATCGCGGTGTGCTTGTACAGCTGGTTCAGGACCACGTTCGGGATGGCGTCGCGCTTGAGCTCCACGACCACGCGCATCCCTTCGCGATCCGATTCGTCGCGGATCCCGGCGATCCCTTCGATCTTCTTTTCCATCGCCAGCTCGGCGATGGCGCGCACCAGGTTCTCCTTGTTGACCTGGTAGGGGATCTCGGTGATCACGATCTGCGACTTGCCGCTCGACTCCTTCTCCTCGATCTGGGCCCGCGCGCGCATGATGACGCGCCCCCGGCCCGTCTCATACGCTTCCTTGATGGCCTCCCGCCCGTAGATGAAACCGGCGGTCGGGAAGTCGGGCCCCTTGATGTACTTGCGCAGGTCCGCGATGGTCAGGTCCGGGTCGTCGACCAGCGCCTCGACGGCCTTGGCCACCTCGCGCAGGTTGTGGGGCGGGATGTTCGTGGCCATCCCGACCGCGATGCCGCTCGACCCGTTGACGAGCAGGTTCGGGATCTTCGACGGCAGGACCGTCGGCTCCTGGAGCCGGTCGTCGAAGTTGGGCTGGAAGTCGACGGTGTCCTTGTCGATGTCCTCCAGCATCGCGATGGCCACCTGCGTCAGCCGCGCCTCGGTGTACCGGTAGGCCGCCGCCCGATCGCCGTCCACGGAGCCGAAGTTCCCCTGCCCGTCGACCAGCGGATACCGGAGCGAGAAATCCTGCACCATCCGCACCAGCGCGTCGTACACCGACAGGTCGCCGTGCGGGTGGTACTTGCCGAGCACGTCACCCACGACGGTGGCCGACTTCTTGTACGCGCGCCCGGGAATGAGGCCGAGCTCGCTCATGGAGTAGAGGATGCGGCGGTGGACCGGCTTCAATCCGTCGCGCACGTCCGGCAGCGCGCGGGAGACGATCACACTCATCGAGTAGTTGATGAACGACTGCTGCAGCTCTTCCTCGATCAAACGCGGAAGGATGCGCTCGCGAGCGTTGGGTGCGGTCATTGGCTGTCTGCTGGGGGAAGAACCGGGGCCGGACCGGCCGGCCGGGAATGACTGAATTATATAAGGAAAGGGGCCGCCACGCAAATCGCGCCTGCCGCCGCAAGTCGTTCAAATTCAATGGCTTATAACATCGCTCCTGGCTTGAAATGAGGCTGCGGAGATCGGCGGAAAAAGTGGGACCACCCTGAGCGAGCGAAGGGTGGTCCCATATCCAGAGTGCCGTGGAAAACCCGCCGTCAGACCGAGGCGGGCGGCAGAGGCGCCGCCCCCCAAGGATCGAGACGCCGCCTACATTTTCACCAATTCCACCCGCCGGTTGTCCTGGCGCCCCTCGGGCGTGTCATTCGTCGCCACGGGCTTGGTCTCACCATATCCCTTGGTCGTCAGCCGTGCGGCCGCGACGCCGTAGTTGGCCACCAGGTACGCCTTGACCGCCGCCGCGCGCTTTTCCGACAGCGTCTGGTTGCCTGCGGCCGCACCCTGATTGTCGGTGTGCCCCTCGATGAGCACCTTGAGATCGGGATGCTGCTGCAACATCGTCCCGATCTGCTTCAGGGTCGGGGTGCTCTCCCCCTGGATCTGGTCGCTGCCCGATCCGAAGAGGATCCCGTGGGTGGACACTCGCCCACTCGCCATCAGCGCCTGGTAGAGCGGCTTCCCACCCTCCGCGATCCGGAAGTTGCTGACCAGCACCTGCGCGGGCGCGGCCACCCCGGGAATGTGGATGATGAGGGAATCCCCGCGGATGACGTTGGCGTTGGGAACGTTGGCAAGCCGCTGGCCGCTCATATACCCCTTGATGTACTTCCCATCCACGGTGTAGCGGCAGGTCACGATCCCGCTGGTGTTCGCGGCGGGATCGGCGACATCCTTGTTCGACTTCCCGCCGCCGGCGCCGCCGTCCACCCAGACGTTGTCGTGGTAGCACCCCCAGGTGGCCCCATCGCCGTTGTAGGTGGTCTCGAAGCTGAGCGGATTCCCCATCCCGTTGACCGTCCAGTAGTCCACCTCGAAGGTGAAACGCTGCGGCAGCTTCTCGGGCAGGACGACTACCACCCAGCCACCGTCCTGGGTGTGGAGCCAGTTGTGCCCGTTGACGGTGACGACCTCGAAATTGCCGTCCACCAGCTGCATCCGGCTCGGGAAATCGCCGACCTGGTCCTCGGAAAAATCCTCGGTCCAGATGGTCCGGTCGCCGGGAACGAAGTCATAATTGAGCCAGATCCCCTTGCCCGGCGGATCGGCGCTCTCTCCCGACACGCCGTTGACGGCGGCGGCGGAATCCGACCCGGTCATCGGATGTCCGCTCGCATCGGTCACCTGCACCGGCTTCCCCTCCGCCTTCGCCTTCGCGATGCACTGCTGGTCGGTGGCGGCACAGACGATGGCGTTGTCGGCCTTGTCCACGACCGCCTGCGCCGCGTTGTCGGAGTGCTGGTCGATCTTGTCCTTGGCCTTGTCCTTGAGCCGGCCCAGGAATCCCTGCGCCGACACCGGCGGCGCCACCACCAACGCCAGGAGCATCAACGCCGCGACGAATCTCAATGCCCGCATTTGTCACCCTCCAGGTAGGGAATTCCAGCGATCACGGACCCGCCGGCGCCGTAGCCGGCCGACAGGGAGGTCCGGCCGATCGTTCCAGGGAATCGAGCGTATCGCTCACGGCGTGGAGGACGGCAAGGTCACCACGCTCGCCGGCCTCACGCGCACGAAGACCCAGGGAATCGAGCCGCGCCTGCGTGATACCCGCGGATCCTCCGGCACAGGCGGTGGCCGTTGGCTGGCCGCCGCCCATCGGGGTGCGGCCGCCTCGGCACGCCAGCACCCCGCTCACACCCACCAGCGCGCCGAGGAGACCTCGCCGGACGGACCCAGGGACCAAGCGCACTCCACGATTGGCAGCCGATCGGAACGGGCCTAACTTCCAGTTGCGATAGCAAGGATACGCGCCTCCCTCATCCCCCGGTCAACAAATCAACATGTTGCAGGGCAACGGTTTCCGCCTCATCACACTGGGTCGCCTGACGCTTCTCCGCCCCGATGGCTCGGAGGAGACCTCACTGGTGACCCGGCGGCGGAAACTCGCCCTGTTGACGCTGCTCGCGCTCTCGCCGCGGCCGCTCACCCGCGATCGGCTGACGGCGATGTTCTGGGGCGATCAGGACGACGACCGCGCCCGGCATTCCCTGGCCGATACGCTCTCCCACCTCCGCCGAGTGCTGGGGAAGGACGCCGTGACGCTGCGGCAGGAGGAGATCTCCCTGGGGAGCGAGATCCCCCTCACGGTCGATGCACTGCGGTTCCGTGCGGCGCTCGCCGCGCGGGATCCGGTGCGCGCCACGTCGATCTACGGCGGCGCATTCCTCGACGGGGTCCACATCTCCGGCGCCGCCGATTTCGACGACTGGGCCTCGCGGGAGCGGGAGCAACTCGCGCGGACCTTTGCCGAGGCCGCCCGGGCCGCCACGGCGATCCACGCCGCGGCCCACGCTCACGATGCACGGGCGGAAACGGCGGCGCGTTGGCTTGGCACGGAGCCACTCTCCGACGATGCCGCCGTCGAACTGCTGTCGGGGCTCGCCGGCCCCCGTACCCCCGCGGCGCTGGCACGGGCGGTGGCGGAGTGCGATCGTCTGGCGCTCCAGCTCAAGCGCGACTTCGAACTCGGCCCGGGGCCACGCACGCGTGCTCTGGCCGCGGGACTGCGCGAGGAGCTGGCGCGGGTGGCGCCGCCGCACGAGCCGACCCCGACCTCGCCGGCGCCGGCGCCGGCGGGCGCGAGGCCAGTACCCGCCGCCCCCGGACGACGCTGGCGGCTTCTGGGCCCGATCGGCGTGACGGCGCTCGCGGGACTGGCGCTGGCGCTCCTGCTGCACCGGCCGACCTCCGGCTCCCGGCACCGGCCGATGATCGCACTGGCCCAGGTGCGCGCCACCCGGCCCGATGCCCGACGCGGGTGGCTGGCGGAAGGCCTGCCGCAGATGATCGCCGCCGACCTCTCGCGGAGCACCGCGATCGACGTCGTGGCCCCCGAGCGTATCCGGGAACTTCGCGCCCGCGCCTCGCAGCCCGACGACCCGCTCTCGCCCACCGCCCTGGCGGACCTCGGCCGCCGACTGGGCGCCGACTGGGTGGTCATCGGCGCCCTCACTCCATCCGACGTCGGCCTGGTGCTCGAGCTGGATGTGATCGACGTGTCACGGGCCCGGCAGGCCCGGGTCATCGTCACCAAGGCGAGCGACCCCCTGACACTCGCCGATGGCGCCGCCGCGCGGCTGCTGGCGTTCTTCAACGCGACCGGACCGGGCCCGCACCTCGCCGCCGTCGAGACCGCAAGCCTCGAGGCCTACCAGCACTACGTGACCGCCGAGGGCGCCTTGCAGGAAGGGCGTTCGGGCGAGGCGCAGGCCGAGCTTGACCGCGCCGTCGCACTCGATTCCGGGTTCGTGAGCGCCGTGCTGGACCGCCTCGCATTGGCGCGCTCCGGCGGCGATTGGGCGCTGGCCACACGCTTGCAAGGGGTCTTCGAGCGCCACGCCGATCGGGCATCTGCGTGGGACCGCGCAGCGGAGGCACTTGACCGCTCCCTCCATGCCGGGGAACGGGAGCGCTCCGAAGGGCTGGGTCGGGCGCTGGTGCAGCAATTCCCGAATGATCCGCGCGCCTACGCCCACCTGGCCGAAGTGTACGAGAATCACGGACGCTGGGACGCGACCGACACGGTATTGCAACGGGAGCTGGCGCTGGATTCCCTGGCTCTGGAAGCGGGGACCGGGCCCTGTGCGCCGTGCGTGGGGTATGGTGGCCTGGTGGATGTGCGGGTCGTCCGCGGCGACCTCGCCGGCGCCACCACGGCCGCGTTCCGGTGGGTGGGACTCCAGCCTGATCTCCCGGTGGCGTGGGACCGGCTGGCCACGGCGCTCTCCTTCGACGGACGGTTCGACGAAGCGATCGAGGCGGCCCAGCGGGCCCTCACCCTTTCCCGCAACGGGAGCAACTACCAGGATCGCATGGTCCGCACCCTGCTGATGGCCCGACGGTACGCTTCCGTCGATTCCGCACTCACGCTCTGGCGCCGCCGCGGCGACCGTGTCCTGCGCGGATCGGGTGAGGACATCGAGGCGCTCCTGCTCCGGGAGCGCGGAGAGTATCGGGCCGCACTGGCGTCGATGGATCGGGCCCGGCGGGACGACCCCACGGTCGGCAACGGTCTTGATCTCATGCGCGCCAATACGCTCACCCGCCTGGGACACCCCGGCGGCGCCGCCGCGGTGATCGCCGGGTTCATCCGGTCCGGGCCGACGCAGGTGACCAACGGCGATAAGGCCCGCGCCCGCGCGTGGGCCTGGGCCCTCAAGGCCTCGGCGCTCGCTGCGGGCGGCGACACGACGGCGCTGACCGCCATCGCCGATTCTATCGATCGGGTGGCCCAGTTGAGCTACTACGGGCGCGACTGGCGGCTGCCGTCGGCGGTGCGGGGGATGATCGCGATGGACGGCGGGCGCTGGGAGGTGGCGGTGGACGACCTCCAGGCCGCGCGCTGGGGGGTGGCGGGATGGACCGAGGTCAACGCCCTCCTGGGCGATGCATACCTGCAGCTTCGCCGGCCGGACAGTGCGCTCGCCGTGTTCCGCGCGGCGTATGGGGCGCCCCTCGATGCGATGGGGCGTTACGAACCGCGCTCGGAGCTCGACTATGAGATGGCGCGGGCGTTCATCGCCGCGAGGAAGCGGGACAGCGCCGCCGCCTACCTGGGCCGATTGAAGGAGGCGTGGAAGGCGGCCGACCCTGCGGTCCGCGTCCGGTTGGACGCGCTGACCCACGCGGCACGCTGACGGACCGCCGCCGTGAATGAAGACGGGGCCCCCGGATCTTCGGGAGCCCCGTCGCCGCATATTGGCAAGTTAGGTGGCACGTTGCTAGTGAGCATTCTCGTCGCGGTGTCCGGTGCCATGACCGGCCTCGTGCTGTCCATCCGAGCCCTCGGCCACCTCACTGCAGTCGGCGAGGCTCATCGCGCCGAGGTGATTGCCAGAAACCTCGTCGCCCCACGCGGCTACTTCACCCCGGCCGGCTGGCGTCTGTTGTGGGCTGGGCGTCTAGTCATCGTCGGGACGCTAGTCTTCGTCGCGGTGGCGCTCTGGTTAAGCGCCTAGACTCCGTGCCCGACGTGCCACCTAACCAGCGCTTGGAGCTGGCGGGCCTTCACGGCCGGGGCGCCATAGATTGATGATGGATCGGGAGGCCACAGTGGAAACAATGAATTCGTTCAACCCAACTCACAGCCCGCAGCTCAAGCGCGGCCGTTAGACCGCCACGAACATCTATGCAACGCAGCGACGCCACTTCCAAGTATCACACTTTCAGCAATCGTCACCGACGGTTGATCGAGGCCGCCACACTCTGTGGGTGCTGCTTCTGTGAGGCCACATTCGTACCGAAGGACATTGTGAAGTGGGTTGATGATGGCTTGACGGCGCTGTGCCCCCGGTGCGGGATCGATTCGGTGCTCCCAAGCCCCCCAGTGCCACTCACGCCTGCGCTGCTGAAGGAAATGCGCGCAGCGTGGTTCGAATAGCCGGCGGTCTAACCAGCGCTTGGAGCTGGCGGGCCGGACCGGCCGGAGCTCCATGGAACGATTGCAGGATCGGGAGGCAGTTATGGAACGTTCAATTGTGCCCTACCCTGGCTTGGGCCCGCAGCTCAAGCGCGGCCGATCTATGACTTCACGCCGCGCCGGACGGCTCCCTCCACCGCACCGCCGGAGCGGGCCGGCGGAGCAACATCGTCCCCTGACCACGAAGCCCGGCTTCGGCCGGCTGAAGCACCTGTCCAATGACCTGACCATCACGATCGAGCACGTCGTAGGTGCGGACCGGATCGAGTGTGGCGAGCTTGACCATATTCGTGCATCCTGATCTGGGGGTCGAACGTCGTGTCCTGATCGATTACGCGCAGTGCATCGTGCCTGCTGTAGAGTGCGTGCCGGGTTCACTGTCTTTGATGCATACCGCGCCAGGATGGTTGCTCGGCCTCCTCCCGGCGGCGACAAGATCTTACAAAGGCCCGCCCGCTCGCGTGCCAACCCTTTCCAGGCCCCCTGTGTCTCTACCCCTGAACGCTTCACCCCAACTCGCCGGGAGCACGGTGGAAGAAGCCCAACTGATCGACCGCGTCCTCGCGGGCGACCCGGCGGCGGAGCGGGCGCTGTATGACCGGCACGTGGACCGGGTGTACCGGCTCGCGTACCGGATGGCGGGAGACGCGGACCTGGCCCAGGACATCACCCAGGACGCCTTCATCCGGGCGTTCGACCGGCTCTCCGGATTCCGTGGCGAAGCGTCGCTGGCGACCTGGCTCAATGCCATCACGATGTCGGTGGCCCTGAACGCCCTGCGGAAGGTGAAACGCTTCCGCCAGCGGGAGACGGACCTCGAGCAGGGTGAAATGGTCGGCGCGCCGGGACGCCGGGCGGAGCCGGACCTGAAGGAACGGCTGGCGCGGGCCATCGACGAGCTGCCGGAGGGGTACCGCGCCGTGTTCGTGATGCACGATGTCGAGGGATATACGCACGAGGAGATCGCCGGCACACTCGGCGTCAAGACCGGCACATCGAAGGCGCAACTCTTCCGGGCGCGGGCCCGGCTCCGGGACAAGCTGGCGGACTTTGCGGGAGAATGGGTCTCATGACCGATGACGAACTGAACGAATGGACCAGGCGACACCTGGCGGAGTATCACCGACCGGGTGAAACACCGCGGGAGCCGATGTGGCAGGCGATCGCGCGGGAACGCTCGGCCCGGCGGGTGGCGCAGCGGCCGGTGATGGGGATGCGACGGATCGCCGCCTGGAGCCTGGCCGCCGTGGCGCTGGTGGCGCTGGGCATCGGGCTCGACCGCGTCATCCCGCGGCGCGACGGCACTCCGACCGCGACCACCCCTGCCCTGGCTTCGGGAGCGAACGCCGCACCCTCCACGGCCCAACAACTCGCCACCCAGAACGTGCTGGGCCAGGCCGAAGTATTCCTCACCGGGTATCGGGCCGATGTGACGCACGGCCGCCTCGACCAGACCGACCCTGCCGAGGCACGGCAGTTGCTGGGGGCCACCAGGCTTCTCCTCGATTCCCGTGTCGCGTCCGATCCGCGGCTCCGGGTGCTGCTCGAGGACCTGGAGCTCACTCTGGCGCAGATCGCGCAGGACGGACGCAATCCGAAGGATGCCAAGACCATCACGCAGGGCTTTGAACAGCGCGGCGTGCTGACGCAGCTCCGGAGCAAGGTGCAGTCCGGGCCGGCGGCCGCTGTTTCCCAGGGAGTGATCTGACCATGCATACGCTTCTTTTTTCGCTCGCCCTTGTCACCATCCAGGGCACCCCGGCGTACGTCACGCCGTTGCCCACGATCGACCCGGCCCCGATGGCGGCGGCACAGATCGATCTCGAACGCGCCCGCGCACTGATGGACGCTTCCACCGGCGTGATCGCCAGAGTACAGGCGGAGGATGCGCGGGTCCGGAGCGTCGATCTTGCCGCGGCAGAGGCCCAGCTCGCGAGCCTCGATGCGGCGCGCACGCTGAGCTTCCCCGCCCGCATCGTCGAGCTCTCTGAGGCGCGGGCCCAGCTCGCCGCACTGGATTCGAGGGGTGCCGCCCGGACCGCAGCACCGCTCCCGACGCCCGAAATGACCGCGCCGATCGCCGGCGACCCAGGCGATTCGCTCTACCGCGCCGGTACCGGAGCCCTCAATCGGGGCGACTACGCGCGCGCCGCACAGCTCTTCCGCCAGGTGCGGGAGAAGTACCCCACCTCGGTGCGGGCGGGCGATTCATACTATTGGGAAGCGTTCGCGCTCTACCGCCAGAGCGGGACGGAGAACCTCAAGGGCGCCCGGTCGCTTCTGGCCCAGCAGCAGGTGAAGTTCCCCTCCTCCGCCACCCGGGGCGATGCGTCGTCGCTCTATGGGCGGGTGCAGGGGGAGCTCGCTCGCCGCGGCGATCCCGATGCGCAGATCTGGGTCAACACCCAGACCAGCACCCTGGCGCCGGCGGCCGTCGTGGCGCCGACCCCCGCCTCCGGCGTGGCCGTCGCACGCCCGGCGCGCGCGCCCCGGATGGTCGTCAGTTCGATGGAGCGACCCGAGCGTCCCGAGAACCCCGAGCGTCCCGAACGGCCCGAGGTGGGTGGCGGGGACGAGGACAACGACCTTCCCCCCGGCTGCGACCGCACGACCTACGAGACCAAGATCGAGGCATTGAACGCCCTCATCAGCATGCAGAGCGACCGCGCGATGCCGATCATCAAGCGGGTACTCGCCAAGCGTGACGACTGCTCGGCGGGGCTCCGCAAGAAGGCCGTCTTCCTCCTGTCGCAGCACCAGGATGACTCGACCGGTGCCGCCCTCCTCGACGTCGTACGGAACGACCCCGACGCCGGCGTGAAGGCGCAGGCGGTGTTCTGGCTCTCGCAGGTGGACAGCCCGCAGGCCGTGACCGCGCTCGAGGAGATCCTCAAGAACTCGACCGACGTCGACCTGCAGCGGAAGGCGCTCTTTGCCCTCTCCCAGCAGAAGGATCCGCGGAGCGCGCAGATCCTGCGGAGCTACGCCGAGCGGACCGATGTGCCGGAGGAGCTGGAGGAGCAGGCCATCTTCTGGCTCAGCCAGACCAACGACGGCAACAACGGGGAGTTCCTGCGCGGGCTGTACGGCCGGCTGACGCGGGAAAGCGCCAAGGAGAAGGTGCTCTTTGCCCTCTCGCAGCAGGATGACCCGGCCAACGGCGCCTGGCTGGTGGCGCGGGCCAAGGATCCGAACGAGTCGATGGAGCTGCGCAAGCGGGCGCTCTTCTGGGCCGGCCAGCGCAAGGGAGCGCTCCCGGACCTGATCGGCCTGTATGCCTCGATGCCGGACCGCGAGATGCGCGAGCAGCTGGTCTTCGTGTACAGCCAGAGCAGCGACAAGGCGGCGTCCGACAAGCTCTTCGACATCGCGAAGAACGACCCCGACCCGGAGCTCCGCAAGAAGGCCCTCTTCTGGCTGGGCCAGTCGAATGACCCGCGGGTGGTCCAGCTGCTGCAGGACATCATCGACAAGTAGGCGGACGGAGGGGGTGGCCCCTGGCCACCCCACACCCCACGAGCGGACCGCGAGGACGATCATGTACACCAGACTGGCATTGACGGCGCTGCTGAGTGCCACGGCCATCACACCGCTGGCGGCACAGACCCTGGCCGAACGGGTCGCGAAGATCCACGACGGCACCGTGCGGCTCGAATTCAGGGCGCGCCCCGGAGTCTGCGGCAATGGCCGATCGATCAACACCGGGAATGACGACGACGATGGCTGTCCGTGCGGCGGGACGGTGCGGGTGGCGCTCACCCTCTCCGGCGGCACCGTCACCGGCATCGAGACCCGGGTCGGCGGACAGTGGGCCACGGGGACGGCCGAAGACCTGGGTCAGGTCGGTGCCGCCCAGGCGGCAGATTACTTCCTGGGGGTGGCGGAACGGGTGTCGGGCGCGGCGGGCAAGCGCGCCATCCTCCCCGCCGCGCTTGCCGACAGCGCGGTGACCTGGCCGCGGCTCCTCGGCATCGCCCGGAACGAACGACTCGACCGGGACCGGCGTCGCGAGGCGACCTTCTGGGTGGGCCAGGCCGCGGAATCGGCGGCCACCAAGGGGCTCGACACCCTCGCCACCGACGAGACCGGGGACCGGGAGGTCCGGGAAGCGGCGGTCTTCGCCCTCTCGCAGCGGCCTCGCGATGAAGGGATCCCGATCCTCGTCCACATCGCCACGACCAACCGCGATCCCGACATCCGGAAGAAGGCCCTGTTCTGGCTCGGGCAGTCGGACGACCCGCGTGCGCTGGCGGTGTTCGAGAAGATCCTGGGGGCGTAGCGGGGAAAGAGAAGAGGAGGAGAAAAGAGACAGGAGAAAAGAGAAAACGCAGTCCGGAAACTCGACAAGGATAGGTGGAGGAGAGGAGGAGAAGAGGGGACGACGGGGCGACGGGGCGCGCTCGCCTCATTCCCTTCTCTTCGGCCCGATCTGCGCAGTACGGAGACTCAACCAGGATAGGGCGAGAGACGTGGACAAGAAGGGACGACGAGGCGCGCTGGCCTGACTCCCTTCTCTTCGACCCGATCTGCGTTGTCTCCTCTTTCTCTTGTCTCCTCCTCCCCTCATCTTGATCCCGATCTGCGTTGTCTCCTCTTTCTCTTGTCTCCTCCTCCTCTCGCATTCGCGTTGCCGCCTGTCGGACCAGCCGCGACCGGCGTACCTTCCAGCATGCGACGCGCCCTTACCCTGCTCCTGCTCGCGGCCGGCTGCGGCGGCCCCCCGGCCCACAGCGTGCCGTCCACCACGCTGGCCGGTGCCACGGACTCCCTGACGATCCCCGACCTCGACATCTCCGGTGCGGTGCCGTTGGGGATGGATCGCTGGGCCATCCTCTCCCAATTCAGCAACACGGTAAAAGTGGTCGACTGGGGCCACCACACCGTCCGACCGCTGGGCCGTCCGGGCATCGACTACCTGCATCCATCGTCGATCACCGCGGTCGGCGATATCCTCTACGTGACCGACTGGGGCAAGCGCCAGCTCACGGCGTGGGGCGCTGACGGGAAGCTCGCGCTCGCCATCGCAGCACCGGCGTCGCTCGGCGGCCTGCTGCCGACCGCGCGGGATGGCGACGGCTGGCTCTACGCCGAGTCACGCTCCGGTCAGCTCGATTCGGGACGGGTGCTGCGGTGGCGGGTCGGCGCGGTGCATCCCGACACGGTGGCACAGCTCGCCCCGTACACGATGCAGGAGGTCAACGGGCCCCAGGGCCGGCGGCTGGTGCGGCAGATCTACAGTGGCAACGACATCTGGGGGGTGCTGTCGTCGGGTGCCATATGGGTGGCACGGGTGACGAAGAACCGCCTCGACCAGCGCGATGTCGCCGGCCATTGGCGCGAGGGTCCTCCGCTCCCGGACCCCATCTATCCGGTGACCCGGTTCGACAAGGATTACTTCATCGAGGGGTTCCCCGAGGACCAGCGCCAGATGGCCGGCGCGCTGCCGTTCGCGCCGGTGAAAGCCCCGTTCGACGGTGCCTTCGTCGAGGATGACAGCATCATCTGGCTGCAGTCGAGCCGGAGCCTGACCGACTCGATCCGGACCTACAAGGTGCTGGACCGGAACGGCGCCTTCGCGCACGAGGTCCGGTTGAAGAACGCCCGGCGGATACTCGGTGCCCACGGCGGCACGTTGCTGGTGGCGGAGCAGCTCGACCCGGGCAAGGGGTTCAAGCTCCTGCGGTATCCGTCGACCGGGATCCCCTGATCCGCGCGCGATCCACTGGAACGACGAAGCCCCGGCCTTCCGCCGGGGCTTTCTGTCGCCCGACCCGTTGCCCTAGGCCGATGGTGGTGCCTTGCCGCCCGCGGCGGCATCGGGCGGCGGTGGTCGACGGCGACGCCCCTCCTCATACCAGCGCCGGGTGATCTCGCCGGCGAGATCCCGGTTGCCCAACCCGAACGCGAGCCCGACAGCGAGCGCCATCGCCCCGACGATCAGGATGAACGCTGCGTTGACGATCTCGGCGGCCACGCCCATCTGGCTCACGGCCATGAAGACCGCCACCAGCACCACCACCGCCTTGGCGAGCTTGGCGAAGGTGGGGACCCCGTCGACGCTGCCGGCGGAGGCGACGATGATGCCGCGGACGAATTCGCCGACGATGATGCCGAGGATGATGATGACGATGGCCGTGACGAGCGTGGGGATGAACCCGAGCAGGATCCCGAACATCTGGCTGATGCTCTCAAGGCCGAGTGCCGCGCTCGCCAGGAGGATGGCCACCAGCATCACCAGCCAGAAGACGAGCTTTCCGACCGCGTGGACCGGATCGAGGCCCTTCTGCACCCGGCCCACGGCCTCGGTGATCCCCCCGGCGTCGGCCATCCGGTTGAAATTCATCCGCGCGAGGAGCCCGTCGATCCAGCGCTCGAGCTGGCGGGCAAAGATGAGTCCGGCCAGGATGATGACGAGGAACGCGATGATGGCCGGCCCGTAGCCCGCCAGCGCGTCCAACCCGTCGTGCAGCCGCGTGATCAGGTCGCTCATGGGGACACCTCGATGACAAGTTTGCCGGTCTGCTGCCCGGCGTCGAGCCGTTGGTAGGCCTGGACCGCATCCTCGAGCGCGACGACCTGGTCGACGACGGGCCAGAGCTTCCCGGCGGCGGCGAGCGTGGTCACCGCGCGATATTCGGCGTGGCTCCCCATCGTGGAGCCGAGGATGCTCCATTGCCGCCAGAAGAGCCGTCGCACATCCAGTGCGAGTTCAGGGCCGCTGGTCCCGCCGCAGGTGACGATCCGTCCGCCGCGTGCGGCCGAGCGGAGGGTGCGCTCCCACGTGTCGCGCCCGACGCTGTCGACCACCACATCGACGCCACGGCCCCCGGTGGCCGTCTTCACCGCCGCCACGACGTCCTCGCGCACATGGTCGACCACGACGCCGGCGCCGAGTTCGCGGGCACGCTGCAGTCCGGCCGGACGCGAACTGGTGGCGACGACGCGAGCGCCGAGATGGACGGCGACCTGGATCGCCGCCTGGGCGACACCGCCGCCGGCGCCCCAGACGAGCACCGATTCTCCGGTGGCGAGCCGCGCGCGGGTGGTGAGCATCCGCCACGCCGTGAGGGTGGCGAGGGAGAAGGCCGCCGCCTGGGCCCACGGCATCGCCGGTGGCCTGGGGGCAAGGTTCGCCGCCGGGACAGCCACGAACTCCGCCATCGTGCCCGGGAGATGTTCGCCGAGAATGCCGAAGCGCTCGCAGAGCGGTTCATCCCCGGCGCGGCAGGCGGCGCAGGTGCCACAGGACACGCCGGGATCGATGAGCACGTCATCACCGGGGCGCACATCAGTGACGCCCGAGCCGACCGCGGCCACGGTGCCGGCCCCGTCGGCGCCGACCGGGAACGGGAAGGGTGGACGAACGCCCGGGAGCCCGTCGGCGACGAAGAGGTCGAGGTGATTGAGCGCGGCCGCGCGGATCCGCACCACGACCCATCCCGGTCCCGGGGCCGGAGGCGGCGGGACATCCTGCAGCTTCAGGGACTCGATGCCGCCGGCGGCAGTGAGCGTCAGCGCGCGCATCGACGGAAGGACCGGTGGCCCGCTAGAACGCGGGTGAGCCGACGGTCTCGGTGCTCGGCAGGGCCACGGCCTGCGGCGCGCTCCCCGCGGTAGTGGCGCCGACGTGGAGGACGGTCTTGGTCTTCTGCTCCTTGTTCCCCGGGTTCGGCTCCTCGGTGACGTACGCGATGGTGCCCCCGTCACGGGAGACCGCGAAGTCGAGGATCGGGTAGGCGGAGGTCGCGACGACGGTGCGTTGGGTGGCACCGAGCGTCATCCGGAGCACTTCGTATCCCTTGCTGCCGTCGGTGGCCTCGGTGACCCACGCCAGGTCGCCGTTGGGGAACCAGCCGACGGCGGTCTCCTTCTGCTTGGTCTCGGTCACCTGGACGGTGGTGTCCTTGCTCAACGACCGCAGGAAGACGTCGGGCTTGCGCCGATCCTTGCCGCCCACGTACGCCACCCACTTCCCGTCAGGGGAGACCGACGGCAGGCTGGCCGAGGTCTTCTCCACCGTGAGCGGGCGCCGATCGTGGCCATCGGTCTCCCAGAGCTGGTCGCGATCCTTGCCGACGACCGAATACACCAGCGACTTTCCGTCCGGAAGCCATGATGGATGGACCTCGGCGGCGCTGTCGCTGGTCAGTTGATGCGGGTTCTTGCCGTCGGCATCCATCACCCAGATGTCGAAGTCGGTGCCGCCGGCGCGGGCCGCATAGGCGATGTGCATCCGGTTCGGCGTCAGGGCCGGATCGGTGGCCGGGAAGCGGGTGGAGAGCACCGGCACGAGGTTGGCCGGTGCATGCAACATCGACTCGAAGATCCCCGAGACCCCCGGGGTCGTCCGATCCGACGCGAGGAGCAGGTCGGCGGTCGAATAGACCTTGGCGGTATCGGCCTTGCGCCACGGGACCGAGGCAATGATGAGCGCGCTGCCCGGTCCCACCGCCGACACCTTGCCATCGACGACCTTGGCCACGTCGGGATGGTCGCTGACCCAGACCACCTCCGGCGCGGGCCCGAAATCGTGCCCGTCCGCATCGCGCAGCGTGGCGGCGAGGGTGACGGCGGTCCCGATCACCATGCCCAGTGCGTGTTGGTCCAACCCGATCCCGCCGGGGACCACGCGCAGGCCCCACACTTTCGGCACGTAGCCCCGCACCGAGAGGGTGAGCGTGGTGGTGCCTTCCTTGTTCCCGATGATCCGACCCTGGGCCGTGTCGTATCGGGCGATGGCGGTGTCGGTCACCTTCCACACCAGCGGTGCGTCCGCGATCAGCGACGAGTCGGCGGCCTCGGCCTTGGCGGTCAGGGTCCGGAAGCCATCGAGCGGCACGGTGACCTGGCCGCCGGACGGTGGATCGGTGAGGAAAAAGGAGATCGGTCGATGGACCACGACCGTGACGTGCTTGGACTGGAAGAATCCGTTGACCGTGACGTCGCTCTGCCCCGGCGCCTTGGCCTGCAGTATCCCGGTCGGGCCCACGAGCACCACGCCCGGGTTGGCGGATGTGTAGGTGAGCGAATTCTCGATGGATCGGTCGGCCTGGCTTGGCACCATCATCTCGAGGGTGTCGATCTGGTCGGGCGACAACACCATCCTGGGCCACCGCGGCTCGAACGCGGTGCTCGTGGCCACCACCTGCACCGGCCCGGTCGCGACCAGCCCGCCGGGACCGGCGGCCTGGATCGTCCCCACGCCCGGCGCGGAACCGACCACGTCCCCGTTCAGGGAATCGATGACCGTGACGATGCCGGGGGAGAGCGAACGCCAGATGACCCGGACCTGGCCGAGGACGGAACCGTCGGCGGCGAGCGCACGGGCCACAAGGTGATCGCTCTCGGTCTGCAGCAGGTAGACCGTGGCGGGGTCGATGACGATCTGCTGGGTGCCGGCCGGTGCCGCCGGGAGGGAGATGGACTGGGCCGGTGCCGCGCGCGGCGTCGGGGCCGGCTCCACCGGGGGCGGGTTGTCACCCGGGCTCACCAGCACCGATACCGGGGCGGACTTGCGCCCGGCCCGGACGGTGATCTGGGTGCTCCCCACCCCCATACCGGTGACGCGGCCTTCCCCGTCCACGCGGGCGACACTCGACTTCTGGCTCGAATAGGTGAATCGGGCCACGACGATGTTCCCGTTGGCGTCGTAAGCCTGGGGAAAGAGCGACTTGGTCTCGCCGACCTTGAGCGTCAGCGCTTCAGGCGTGACCTGGAGGTCGGCGACATTCTGCGCCACGAGCGGGCGGGTGAATGCCACGACTGCGAGACCCGCGAGCGCACGCACGAGGATGCGACGGACAAGAGGCATGTCGGCAACGGGGCTGGAGAGATCGAACGACAGGCGTTGGCTTAATATGCGTCCATAGGCCTGAGCCTGCAACATTTTGTCCACAAAGGGGTTGGCGCACTTTCTCCGGGCTGGGGCTGGATTTGACGGGACTGCTTGCCTGGGGAGGTGAGCCATAGGCCGGGCGCGACCTCATATATAAGGAAGGCGGAGGGGCGACCTGCCAGACAAAAGCCCCATAAACCATTATGCATCAAAGCGTTACGCACCATCGTCCGACGGCGCACCGAATTCGGCGGGGGGTATGGGCCATTGCCGGATGGTCGGTGTCGCGGTGGCTTGCACATCGGGCCCGGAGGTGCAAGTTACAGGGCGTCGGGATGATGGCACGATCGCGTTGAAGACCAGGCGGTGGGTCACACCGCCGAGCACCGGAGGGTGGAACGATGGCCGAGCTGAGCGAGATGGAAATGGGGTGGTCAGGGGCTGGCTGGATGGATCCGGCGCCGATCCCGCGGATGCCGGAGCCGATGCCGATGACACCTTCCACACCGATGACCCCGGCCGCGAAGGCACCGGCCAGGAAGCCAGCGGCCAGGAAACCCGCCAAGAAGGCCAAGAAGAAGACGGCAAAGAAGAAGAAGGTCGCCCGGAAGCGCCCGGCCAAGCGGAAGGCCGCCGGGAAGGCCAGGAAGAAGGTCATCAAGAAGCGCCCGGCCAAGAAGAAGGCGGCCAAGAAGGGCAAGAAGCGCCGCTAGATCGGAACACCCCGCCAGCTGCCCGGCGGGGTGTTTTCCTGTCACCCCTTGGCGGGCTCGGTCGTGCGCGCGAGTGCGGTGGCGGCGTTGACGAGTGCGATGTGGCTGAGGCCCTGCGGGAAATTGCCGCGGAACTCGCCGGTGCCGGGGTCGATCTCTTCGGAGAAGAGGCCGAGGGCACTGGCGTGGCCGAGGGTGGTGCGGAAGACCTGCTCCGCGGCCGCGGCGTCGCCGATCCCCGCGAGCGCTTCGGCCAGCCAGAACGAGCAGGTGACGAAGGCGCCTTCCTGGCCGTCGAGCCCGTCGCTGACGCGGTAGCGGAACACCAAGGCGCCGTCCGGTGCGGTGAGATCTCGTGCGATGGCACGCACCGTGGCGACGATGCGCGGATCGGACCATGGCAGGAAACCGACCATCGGGATGACGAGCAGCGCCGCATCGAGCACCGGCTCGTCGTACGCCTGGACGAAGGTGGCCCCGTCCGCGGACATCCCGCGCGCCAGGATGTCGGCGTGGAGTGCATCGCGAGCCGACTCCCACGCCGCGACATCCCCGGGAAGCTCCAGCTCCCGGGCGATCCGCGCCCCCCGGTCGAGGGCGGCCCAGCTCATCACCTTGCTGAAGACGTATTGCCGTGGAGCCCCCCGGACCTCCCAGATGCTGGAATCGGGAAGGTGCCAGTTGTGGCTCACCCACTCCACCAGGCCTCCCATCACCCGCCAGGCACCGTCGGTCATCTCGTGACGGCGCCGCCAGATCTCGGCGGTCTCCAGCACCTCGCCATAGACATCGAGCTGGCGCTGACCGGCGGCACCGTTGCCCACCCGCACCGGCCCGGTGTCGCGATACCCGCGCAGGTGGTCGAGCGTCCGCTCCTCGATGTCCCGGCGCCCGTCGACGCCGTACATGATCTGCAGGTGGCCCGCGCCCTCGTGGCGGCAGACCCGCTTGAGGAAGCGAAGGAACTGGCCGGCCTCTTCGTGGTGTCCGATGGCGTCGAGCGCGGCAAGGGTGAAGGCGGCATCGCGCAGCCAGACGAAGCGGTAGTCCCAATTGCGGCCGCCGGGGATGGCCTCGGGCAGCGACGTGGTCGGTGCGGCGATGATGGCGCCGGACTCGGCGTGATGCAGCAGCTTCAAGGTGAGCGCCGAGCGCTCGACCTCGGCGCGAAAGGGCCCCACGTACGTGATCATTCCCGCCCACCGGACCCAGAACGCCTCGGTAGCGGCGAGCTTGGCGGCGCTGTCGTAGCGGTCCACCGGATGGACGTCGTCGTCGTCGTAGCGGAGGACCAGCCAGCGGTCCTCGCCGGTCGCCAGGTCGAAGGTGGTGCGCGCCGCGCCGTCGGTGACGGTCCAGTCGAAGGGACGGGCGCTCGCCAGGGTGGCCACCTGGTCGCTCCGGTCGCTGGCATAGAGACCGGCCCCGAGCACCTCGATGCGGGTGGCGCGGGCGGCGTACTCGAAGCGGGGTTGGAAGACGATGTCCATCGGCACCGGCCCCTCCAGTCCGCGCAGGCGGCGATGGATCTCGGGATGGGGACCGTCGGGCCGGCCATCGGCGGTGACCGGCATGAAGTCGGTGAGCTCGACCCGTCCGCCGCCGGGGGTCTCGAAGATGGTCTCGAGGATGGCGGTGCCGGGTCGGTATGCCTGACGCGTGGTGTACGCGCCCGCGGGGTGGATGCGCCAGCTGCCGCCGCGATCCGGATCGAGGAGTGCCGCGAAGATGCTGCCGCTGTCGAACCGGGGAACGCAGCACCAGTCGATCCCGCCGTCACGCCCGACCAGGGCCGCGGTGCGGAGATCGCCGATGATCCCGTAGTCGGAGATCGGGTGCCAGGGACCGGTCATCCCACCGCCTCCGCAAGACGGCAGAGCCACCGGGCGAATGCGGCCGGCCCGGCAGATCGATACTGCGCACCGGTGACGTGGCGCCCGACTGCGATGGTGAACGCGCGAGGACCCAGGGCCCGGAATGCATCCCGGTCAGTGGTATCATCGCCGGCATAGAGCACGCCGCGGAGCGAGGCCCCGCGGGTGTGGGGCGCGAGCCACCGGAGCGCGGCGCGCCCCTTGTCGATGCCGGGGGGCCGCACGTCGACCACCCGCCGACCGGCACGCACCACGACCTTGAGGCCTCGCAGCGAGCGCGCCGCCTCGGCGCTCGCCTCCGCCGCGTGGGCCGGCCCGATGACGTGGATCGCGAGGCTCCAGGTCTTGTCCTCGATCCGGATCCCGGCCCGGCCGCCGAAGCGCGCGCTGAGCACACGGCGCGCCGCCGCGATGCGCGTCCGATCGGCGCGACGCCCGAGCCACGGCAGGACCCGCCGACCGACCAGGCACTCGGCGCCGTGACTGCC
Source organism: Gemmatimonadales bacterium (assembly GCA_035693225.1). GTDB lineage: Bacteria > Gemmatimonadota > Gemmatimonadetes > Gemmatimonadales > GWC2-71-9 > CAMLHU01. Next base: position 29,335 of record DASSGV010000048.1, read on the forward strand.
GATGACGCCGTCCACCGTGATCCCGACCACGCGGGAGGCGTCCACCGCCCGGCGCCCGGAGATCAGCACCACGCGATGCCCCGACCGGCGCAGCCTCCGGATGGCGAGGCCGGCATCGGGAACGATCCGGGCACGGGCAGGATCGCGCACGAACGGGGCGAGCGTGCCGTCGACGTCGAGGAACACCGTGAGGGGGCCCGCCGCCCGAAGTGCCTGGAGTGACACCCGCGCCAGCGGCCTCACGTGCCCCGCCGCAGGCGCGCCACTTCGCGCAGGATGGTGGCCGTCCAGTGGTGGATGGTGTGGGCCTTCACCTGGCGGCGCATCGCCGCCATCCGCACCCTGCGCTCGCCGATGCCCATCGCGAGGGCGGCCACCACCGCTTCGGCGGTGCTCCCGATGTCATACGGATTGATGAGCACCGCACCGTCGAGGTCCTCGGCCGCGCCGGTGAACTCGCTCAGGACCAGCACCCCCGCGTGGCCGTGCTGGGAGGCGATGAACTCCTTGGCCACGAGGTTCATCCCGTCCTGCAGGGACGATACCAGGCAGACATCGGCGGCGAGATAGCAGGCGGCGAGGGCCCGCGGGTCGAAGTGCTCCATCCGGAGCTCCAGCGGCCGCCACGACGGCGTGCCGAAGCGCGAATTGACCTTGTCGGCCTCGGCCTGCAGCTCGCCCTGGAGCGCGCGATAGGCCGCGATCCCCGGCCGCGATGGGGGCGCCACCTGCAGGAAGGTGACCTTGCCCCGGAGCTCGGGATGCAGTTCGAGCAACCGCGTGAAGGCGTCGAACCGCCGCCGGATCCCCTTGGTGTAGTCCACCCGGTCCACGCCGAGGATGAGCTGACCACGACGGCCGAGGAGCCGACGCCGGATCCGGCGCGCCTCCGCGACGACATCCGGGCGCGAGGCGCGGCGTTCGAGGGCTGCGACGTCCACCGAGATCGGCACCGCGCGCACCGTGGTGGTCCGGCGCGCATGCCGGACCAGGCCCCGGTCGAGGTCGACCCTGGCACGCGGCAACTGGTCGGCGACGCTGGCGAGGAAGTTGAGGCGATGGCGCGGCGTCTGGAACACCAGCAGGTCGTTGCCCAGCAGGTCCTCCACCAGCGTCCGGGCCACCGGGAGCGCACGCAGCACGTCGGGCGCGGGCCACGGGATATGCCAGAATTGGTGGACGAACGGCCGGGGGCCCGCCAGATGACGGATATGGCCCGCCACCGACGCGAGGTGGTAATCGTGGACCCAGATGGCCGCATCGGGAGTGCGTCGTGCCGCGAGTGCCGCCTGCGCAAAGCGGGCGTTCACCCGACGATAGGTACGCCACCCCGACTGGTCGAAGCCGAAGTGCTGGAATTGGTAGTGACAGAGCGGCCACAGCGCGCGGTTGGCCATCTCGGTGTAGTAGCCGTGGATCTCGGCGGCACTCAGGCGCAGCCGGTGGAGGGCGAAGGTCGGGTGGGCGGGGGGCAACGCGACGACGCCATCGGCGTCGGTGACCGCGAAGTCGGCGTCGCCGCTCCCCCAGGCCACCCACGCGCCGCCGTGCCGCTCCAGGACCGGCAAGAGCGCCGAGACCAGGCCCCCGGCGGGCCGGGAGATCGCAATGGAGCCGTCGGGCCCGAACTGGTGCTCGAAGGGTTCGCGATTGCTGACAAGGACGATCGGCGACCGGCGCGCCGGTCGCCGGGCCCGGAGGGCAGGCGGCATCGTTCCAGTATAAACCGGCAGTCCGGGGGGCGGGACCGAAGAGACGCCGCGTAGTTGCCATCAGCGCCCGGAACGTGTTATAACCCGGTATGCGATCGCCGCTCTTCCGGCCCCGAGGCCGGCGTCGAGCGGCCCGTTTTCCCCCTGATGGCCCGCCGCGGGGCGGGATGGAAGCGCCTGCATGCCGATTCGACGGGCGACAGAGCTGGTACTGGCCATCATCGGAGCGGCGTTGCCGCTGGCGGGGTGCGGCGCGCCGGTGAAGGACCGGATCGCGCTGGTCGGTGTCACCGTCATCGACGGGACCGACGCACCGGCGCGCGAGGACCAGGTCGTGATCATCCGGGGCTCGAAGATCGACACCATCGCGCCGACGGCGGGATTCATCATTCCCAAGACGGCAACGGTGCTGGACCTGAAGGGCAAATGGGTCATCCCCGGCCTGATCGACGTGGACGGCGCCGTGGAGCGCTGGGCCATCCCGCGCTATCTCGCCTTCGGGGTCACGGCGGTGCGTGATGTCGGCAACGACCAGGATTCGATCCTGGCATTGGCCGAGGCGGCCTCGCTCCACAGCCTGGTGAGCCCGCGGCTCTTCGTGACCGGTGCCGCACTCGATGGCACTCCGCCCTTCGATCCGAGTTCGGCCGCACTGGCCAGCGAGGCCGCCGCCCGGCGTGCGGTGGACGACCGGATCCAGGGGGGTGCCACCTTCGTGTCGGTGGGGCCGGAGCTTTCCCAGGCCGAACTGCGCGCAGTGATCGACGAGGCGACCAGCCTCAACACGGCCGTGACGGCGCGCCTGGGGCTCACCGATGCGCGGACCGCGGCCAAGCTGGGGATCAAGTCGTTGCTCGAGCTCTCCGGCGTGCCGCAGTCGGTGGTGGATCCCGCTCCCTTCTATGCGGCGTTCCACCGGTCGCCGTGGAATGGATGGTCCGCCACCGAGCGCGCGTGGGCGGGGCTCGACTCCGCGCCCCTGGGCGCCGTCGCGACCGACCTCGCCACGGCCGGCGTGACGCTGGTACCGGCGCTGGTGCTCCACGACACCTGGAGCCGGCTCGATGATTCGAGCGTGACGGCGTCACCCGACCTCGCGTACGTGCCCGCATCGGCCCGGGACGACTGGGATCTTGCGAAATTCGAGGCGCAGGCCGGATGGGATCCGTCGAGCTTCCCGGCGTTCCGGGCGGGACGGAGCAAGGAGGACCTCTTCCTCCGCGAATTCAAGCTGGCCGGGGGACGGGTGGCCGTGGGTACCGGCGCGGCGCACCTGTTGCTCGTGCCTGGACTGAGCGTGCATCGGGAGATGGAGCTGCTGGTGGACGCCGGCCTCCCCCCTGACGACGCGATCCGGGCCGCGACCTCGGTGGCGGCGGCACTCCTGGGCGCCGACTCACTGGGGACGCTCGAACCGGGAAAGGTGGCGGACCTGCTGGTGCTGGACGCCGACCCCCGGGCCGACATCCGCAACACGCGGAAGATCAGGAAGGTCGTGCTGGGCGGAGCGGTGCTGGACGCGGACAGCCTGGTGCACCGGATCGAGCGGTGACGCTCACGCGGCTCCTGATCGGGTGGGGGGTGATCGCGGTGTGGTATGCCGGGGTGGACGCAGGGCTGGCGCGGTACTGGCCCGCCGCAGGAACGACGTTCCGCCCGTGGATCATCCTGCCGGAAACGCTGCTGCTGACGCTGTTCACGGCGCTCTGGTTCGGCAGCCTGGGGCACGGCGGCTGGTGGCTTCTGTTCCTTGTGCTGGGTCTCCTTCTCGAGGGGCCGGTGCGCGCACGACACCGTTCCCGGCCTGTCGCCGGCGATGCCGGCCCCTGGTACGACGCGGTCCTTGGCGTCCTACGTCTCGTCGTTGCAGGAGGATTGCTCTCGTGGATACTCTCGTGAAGCGGAATGCCGCGGCCATCGACGCGGCGCTGGAGAAGCTGGCGCGCTGGTCCGACGGGCGCCCCACCCGGCCCGGCATACTGGTGCGTCGCGCGTTGGGCACCGCGATGCCGGGGGACGACGCATCGGCGCGCCAGCTCGCGAACAACCGCCGAGCGGAGACCCGGATGGATGGGAGCGTGCGGGGCGAGTTCCTGACCACCGCCTGGTTGGCCATCGAGTTGATGGACCTGGACCACGCCGCCGACCAGGCCGGCACGGTGCGTGTCATCGGCTATCTGCTGGCACGGCAGGACGAGCCGGGGGCGTACGGCGGGACCAACGCCCGGCCGGAGCACCGCGGCCGGACCTTCCCCGGGTTCTTTTCGCCCGGCGACCCGGCGCAGTCGGTCGCGCCGCTGACGCTCCCCAACGGCGCGATCATCGCGGACGATGCCGATGCGCGCTTCGCCGCAAGCTGTATTGCGCTCCGGGGGGTGCTCAAGGCGCGGCAGGAAAAGCGCCCGCAGGTGCTGCGGCACACCGAGAGCCTGGCCCAGCTCGCCCAGCACTGGGACGGCCCCATCCCGCTGGTGCTGGCCTGCTCCACCCTGCACGGCCTGGCGCTCTCGGAGCCGCCGATGCGGGATGCCATTCCGGGACTGATCGCGCGGATCGCGGTGGACCAGCAGGACGGCACCTGGCCCCAGGCGGACCTGTTCCACGTCCTGCAGGCGTTGCTCGCCGTACCCGACCCCGACGCGACGACGCTGATCCAGCGCGCCATTCCGGGGTTGATCACCAGGCAGCGCGCCGACGGCGCCTTTGGCGGTGACGAGGCCATCAGCGAAGAGCGGGCATGGATCGCGACGCGGGCGCTGCTGCGGGCCCGCGGCACATAAGTCGCGGGGCGACCCACCAGGTCCACGATCGAGGCAATGACCCGGCGCCGATGATCGCACTTTCTCCCAGGCCATTCCCATGACCGACACCTCGACAACGCCGATCCGCCTCACGGCATTCTCCCACGGCGCGGGGTGCGCCTGCAAGCTCGGCTCCACCGAACTCACCGACGTGCTCCACCACCTGCCGCCGATCGTCGACCCGCGCGTCCTGGTCGATGCCGCCACGCGGGACGATGCGGCGGTCTACCGGCTCGACGCCGACCGCGCGCTCATCGCCACCACCGACTTCTTCACGCCCATCGTCGACGACCCATTCGACTGGGGACGCATCGCCGCCGCCAATGCGCTCTCCGACGTCTACGCGATGGGCGGCATGCCGCTCTTTGCGCTCAATCTCGTCGGCTGGCCCCGGACGGCGCTGCCGTTCGCGCTTCTGGGCGAGGTGCTCAAGGGCGCCGCGCAGGTGGCGGCCGAGGCCGGGTGCCCGCTCGTGGGCGGACACTCCGTGGATGATCCCGAGCCCAAGTTCGGCCTGGCGGTGGTCGGCGAAGTGCATCCCGATCGGATCCTCACCAACGCCTCCGGTCGACCGGGAGATCTCCTGGTCCTCACCAAGCCGCTCGGCACCGGGATCCTGACGACGGCGCTCAAGCGGGACCGGATCGACGCCGCAGCGGTGGCGCCGGCGGTGGAGTCGATGGCGACCCTCAACGCCGGGGCGATGCGCGCGGCCCTGGCCCACGGAGTGACGTGCGCCACCGACGTCACCGGGTTCGGGCTCCTGGGCCACCTCGGCAACATCCTCGCGGGCAGCGCGCTGGGTGCGGACATCTGGGTCGACGCGTTGCCGCTCCTGCCGGGAGCGCGGGCGTTGGCCGAGGCAGGCGTCGTGCCGGGAGGGACCGAACGGAATTTCAAGGCCGCGGCGGGGACTGATTGGGCGGAAGACATCGCGCCGGCGGAACGCCACCTCTGCTGCGACGCGCAGACATCGGGGGGGCTCCTGCTCGCGGTCGCGCCGGAACGCGCTGACGGGTTGATGGCGGCGCTCAAGCAGGAGAAGACCCCGGCCGCGGCGATCGTAGGGCGGTTGGTCGGCGGGCCCGCCGCCAGTGTAACTGTCCGGCGTCAGTCGTGACTGCCGTGGGACCACCGTTCGTTGGAGGAGGCTGAATGCGCTGGACGGCAGAACGGATGAACCAGCTGGAACGGGCGGTCCGGGACGGGCTCCGGGTGGCGCTGTCGCGACGGGGATCGGAATTCATCGTCGTGGCCCGGCGGATCACCTCCGTGGCGCAGCGCGATGCGCTGGTGGGACGGCTGCCGATGACCAATGAAGACCAGACGTTCATCCTGGACGAGCTGGACGCCTTCTCGATCCTCGGCGCTTGACGCCGGCGGTCCGAACCCGCACCCTCAAGACATGTTCACCAGGCTCCTGGTCGGCCTCGACGGATCGGAACCCTCCCGGGTGGCGCTGGCGCAGGCCATCGAGCTCGGGAAGCGCTTCCGATCCCGGCTCCTGCTGGCCCACGTCAGTCGGCAGCCCGAGGTCGCGATGCACGAGGGCCCAGGGCGCGACACCGGCGCGTTCACCCTGTCGATCCTGGACGATGCGGCGGCCCAGGCGGCGGAAGCGGGGCTGCAGGGAGAGATGATCCAGCGGCGCGGCGGGGTCGTCGAGCAGCTGGTATCGCTGGCCCACGAGGCCGACGCGGTGTTCGTGGGGCGGGCCGGTCTTGACGCCAAGGACCCCCTCGGCCCCGAGACGCGGGCGCTGATCCAGGACTGTCCGGTGCCGGTCTTCGTGGCGGCCACCGCCGTGGCCCAGTTCGACCGCTGCGCCGTGGCGTACGACGGCGGACCCACCAGCCAGCGGGCCCTCGCCTTCGCGGCCCGCCTGGTCGGGATCCGCGGTGGCCGGGTCGAGGTCATCACCGCCGGGAACGACGAGCAAAAGGCCCGGGAGACACTGGCGCGCGCCGCGGCGGCGCTGTCAGAGAGCCCGCTGCGATTCGGGACCCACTTCGCACCCGGTACCATCGGTCCGGCGGTCGACCAGGCCATTCGTGCCCTCGACTGCGACGCGCTCTTCACCGGCGCCCATCGCGTGGAGCGGCACGCCGAGGTGCCATCGCACACCGAAGAACTGCTGCGCGCGACCGACATCGCGGTGGTGGTGCAGCCGTGAGGGGCGAGCGGAGGAAAGCATAAAGCGGAGGAAAGCATAAAGCGTAGGAAAGCGTAGGAAAGCGTAGGAAAGCGTAGGAAAGCGTAGGAAGGCGTAGGAAAGCGTGAAGCACATTACCTTTCCGCCGTGCCCACCCCGATCGCCGTCGCACACCTGGATGAATCCTGCCTCGGCAATGGCCGGGCGGGGGACAATCCCGGTGGCTCCGGCGCGCTGATCGAGATCCGCCACCAGGGCGTCATCCTCCGACGTGACGTCTACATCCACGCCCCCGCCACGACCAACAACCGGATGGCGCTGTCCGGCGCGATCGCGGTGCTGCAACTGCTGGCCCAGAAGGAAAAGCGCCTGCAGCTGGTCCTGATCTCGGACTCGGAATATCTGGTGAAGGGCGTCCGTGAGTGGGCACCGGGATGGATGGCGCGTGGATGGAAGCGGAAGGGGGGCGCCATCGAGAATTTGGAGCTCTGGCAGACGCTGATGCGATCGGTGCCGCTCCACGACGCACAATGGACGTGGGTCCGGGGCCACGCCGGCCACCCCAAGAACGAGTATGTCAACGACCTCGCCGTCGGCGCCGCCACCCGGCAGGAGACCTCCGCCGGGATCGTGGAATCGGGGTTCGACGCCTGGTTGTTGAAGGAGCGGGCGAAGAAGCGCTACCTCGACTACGACCCCGACGCGGCGTTTGCGGCGCTCGAATCAAGGCTGGCCAAGGGGGA